>JAJRPU010000169.1 GCA_024280615.1 Bacteroidota bacterium
CCTGTTTTTTAGTTCTGTTTATTTTTCTGCTCATAGTAATGCAAAGATAGGGCAAAAATCTTTTATAGAACCATTATTGTGGACAACAAAAACAAAAATTATAGTACGCAAAATTCTTGATATATCACCAAAACCCTTGATATTACTAAGATTAGCAAGGGTTAACTATTTGTAACTTGAGTTACAGGATGCAGGACTATTGTCCAAGTATAGCGTCATAGACGCCTTGTGGGAGTTACGGAAAATATAGGAAGGAGCCGTGGGTAGACGGTTGGCACTTCTGTCCCTTAACCCGAAGACAACGAACCATTGTTGAGAAACTAGGCTTAGACGAAATCCTATGGATTAATTAGGGAGTTTGGGTTTGAACTATCAAAATCAGTTTCGTACACAATATTTTTTAAGAAAAGTTAATGAAAAGCAAGGGTATATTTTATCAAATCTTGATTAATTTTTAGGGGGTGTTTCCAGCACCCCCTTTTTCTATTTATATTATGCCCAGAACCAATTTCTTATTAATTTCATGGAGAACATTTTATATGTTATCGGCAGGCACCATTTTCGCCTGCCCCAACAATTTTCTAAGAAAATTCCTCCGATAAAAAGAGAAAAGTCTTTTAATTTGTGTGTGAAAGATATTTGCTTTTTACTTATTTGCCTTAGGGTATCGTTGAGTCCCAGTCCTGTGTGTGGATGCATTCTGCGGGCTGCGTCACCAACAAGTGTTACTTTACCATATTGTCGCTTTAAATACCAATGGGACTGGAGAGGGAGTTTTATCCACGAATTAGGCAAAGGAATTTCACAAATTTGGCTTAACTCATTAGCGTTTTCTGGGTCTGTAGTTACAAATACGTATTTTTCTCGCATGGGAATTAGAAGACTATATCCTAATTTGCTTTGCCATTGATACGCCCAATGGTGGTGTGCAGGCATCTCTGTCCAACCCATGTATAGCGGTTTGGAATGACGATATGTTAAAGTAGGTTTATGCCGATTTGTGAATTCATTTAAAGGCACGGTAAGGGAAATATTGTTTCCTTTAATCACTTGATTATTCTCCAAAACAATTGTTCCTGTTTGTTCATATAAGCGAATTACATGGCTTTCTATTATAGGGATGTTTCTCGTTTGTAATTCTTCTTGTAGTATTTTCCACAGGTGGTGATATGTTATTGTTCCGAGACGTAGTCTCCATTGATCAAAGGGCAATGTCCACCTGATATTGCCTTCCCAAAATGCTTTTATTCCATTAAGATGGAAAACAGGGATTTGCTCCACTATGCTTTCTAGTGCTCTAAAGCCACACTCGTGAATAAGTAGGAAGCGTTCAAAAGGGACTCCTTTTCCTACTAATGTCACTTGTTTCCCTAAAGAGTAAAGTTTTAATGCTAAGAATTGTCCTACTATTCCATTTCCAATAACTATATTTTCCACAACCACAAGCCTATGCTTAATGCTATTGTAGTGCCAAGATTAACAACCAGTGTTCTAGCACATAATTGCTCTAATTTGTTTCTATCTTTCCATTTTCCAGTAATTACCTCAAAACCATTTGCAACTGCTAGCAAAGTGAATGGTAATGCTAAATAGAATGCCCTGTGTCCATTGAGGGCTGGTATTGTAACACTTGCGATAAATAGTAGAGCCATGATTCCATACACCATGCTTGCCTTTTTTCTCCCCAAGCGCACAACCAGGTTTCTTTTATTTACCTGTATGTCTGCTGGATAATCAGGGAATTCGTTAATCAATATAACTTGAAAAATAGAAATTGCCACTGGTGTTCCTGTTAACAATATTATGTCCCAATTAAAATGTTTGGTTGCTAAATAATACCCCACTGCTACGGGCAACCATCCATAAGCAATGCCTATGAATACTTCCCCTACTCCTCTGTATGCCCATTGAAACGGTGGTACAGTATAGAAAAATCCCATAATTCCCCCAATGGCACCAACAACGAACAATTCCCAGCCATATTCGTATGTCATTACAAGAACAAATCCAATCACTACCGCTAATGCAAATGCTATCATGGACGCTATCCATGCGGCTTGCCGTGAAACACCACCTTTTTGTAGAACAAGTGTTCCACCTGAAAATTTATTTTTTTCAAGTTTCGCCGAAATGGTGTCAACTTCATAGTCAAACACTTCTCCACTCCAATATGTGGCAAGCATTATTAGAATTGTTGCTATTAAAGCCAATCCTATAGCGGGTAAAGGTGCCATGTGTCCAGTGTGGGCATAACCTAAGATAACTCCCATTATTAAAGGGAAAACACCAACGGTATGGAATTCAGGTCTTGAGAGCCTAAGCCAATCCTTCAAGTTTCCCATAAGCAATTTTAGCGTGAAGATATATCAAAAATTGGCAATCAGCATTAGGGCACATACACCGCTATATATAATGCTACGTGCAAGCAAATTGGCATAAACACTGAATTTTGACCGAGGGTATAAGAAGAATGAAATAAGACCTATTATTGAAAGTGAAGTCAATCCGATTTTAAGGCTCAACATGCCGCCGGGCCAATCCAATATCTTGAAAAGAACGCCAATTACGGAAATTGATATTCCAAGGATGGAAAGGATAACTGCTAAACTGTTAGCCTTGTGGGCTTTGAATAGGAAAACACCCGCAAACATGTAAAAGGAAACGAAAAACATGGAAGATAAGACTGATAGTATTCCAGATCCCGGGATAGATAGCAGCAATAGTGTTATTGAACTTGCAAACAAAACGCCAAGAATGATTTCTGCTATTAATAGCATAAAAATAATATTTTGACCATAGCAAATATACTAAAAGTTATGC
>JAJRPU010000170.1 GCA_024280615.1 Bacteroidota bacterium
CCCTAAAACTCGCTTAAATACTAAAACACCACAACATTTGCTATCCAAGAGTACAGTCCACTAAAACAAGGGTTGCGACGTTGAAATAATCCATAACTTCTACTACTTCTATTAAAGAATCCAAGAGTACAGTCCACTAAAACAAGGGTTGCGACGCTCAAGCCCCCTCTTCATATCTTCTGTTTGCGCCGAATCCAAGAGTACAGTCCACTAAAACAAGGGTTATGACATTTTTCTAATTGCTATTCTCCTCATGGTCCCACTATTTAGTTTGATGGATAGGTCCATTAAAACAAGGATAAGGATTAAGCAACAATAAACGATGTCAAAGGGGTGAAAAGTTAATAGTTTTCTGACTGCTGATATTAACACTTAAGAAATGTCTCTAACTTGCGGTTTGCTTATGTGGTTCAATCCACAAGCCGTCTTCTTTGATTAACTTAATCAATTCATCAATTGCTTGGTCTTCTGGGACGTTTCGCTTCACAAGGGTTCTCTTTCGGTATATATTGACTTTTCCGGGTCCTGAGCCCACATATCCATAGTCTGCGTCAGCCATTTCTCCCAGTCCGTTTACAATGCATCCCATAACAGCTATCTTGACTCCTTTGAGGTGTTCTGTTTTAGCTCTGACCCGTGCTACAACCTCCTCAAGGTCAAATAGTGTTCTGCCGCACGACGGGCAGGCTATGTAGTCAACTTTTGTTATGCGAGCCCGAGAAGCCTGCAATATGTCAAAAGATATTTCTCTCAGGAATTCAGGATTTTCAGGTGCGTCAATCCATATACCGTCGGCAACATTGTCAATGAAGAATCTTCCAAGTATTGCAGATGCCTGCACTGCCAACGACTCTCCCTCCTTCCCACTTTTCAGTTTTAATATAATTTTTGCAGTTGCCAAATTCTTAAGAGACAATATCCTATTTGCCAATTCAGCAATGTCTACTGTTTCTGGAAATTCAATAACCACATATTGAAACTTTGAAATATAATCTCTATCAATGTTTGACAATTTATCTAAGCCAATTTGCAACCATCTTGTAGAATGTTTATCATTAATAGGTTGCGCACATTCATAAAGGGCTATTGAACCCGGAACCCAATTTTGAGCGGGAAGAACCTGTCCCGGCAATACGGAGACAAACTCCATTGCAAAATGGTAATCTGAACCGACATCTTCTTGGGATGAAACAACCACGACAGGCTTTTGGCTATAGTCAAATCCCTTAATAGCACTGGCAGGACTTCCTAACTCTTGCCAATATTCAAACAACTCCTTTAACATTCGTGCCACAGGAACCTCGTTGACAGGGTCCTCGGCGAGGGAAACCCGGACTGTGTCGCCAATACCCTCGGCTAACAAGGTTCCTATTCCTACGGCAGACTTAATTCTTCCCTCAATTAAGTTTCCAGCCTCCGTAACTCCCAAGTGAATTGGGTAAAATTTTCCCTCTTGACGCATCCTTTCAACCAAGAGCCTATATGCAGCGACCATAACCTTTGGATTGCTTGCCTTCATGCTAAGCACAATCTGGTCATATCCCTCTGCTTCACAAATCCTGATAAATTCATATGCCGATTCAACCATTCCTTCTGGCGTATCGCCATATTTCCAGAGTATTCGGTCAGATAAAGAACCGTGGTTCACGCCTATTCTCATTGCCGTACCATGTTTCTTGCAAATTCTAACTAACGGGGCAAACCGCTCATAAATCCGCTCTTGAGCCAATTTGAACTCAGCTTCTGTCCATTCCCTACCCTCAAGGGTTTTCTTGTCTTGATAGTTGCCGGGGTTTATGCGAACTTTCTCCACTATTGTGGCGGCTATCTCCGCTGCCTTGGGCGTGAAATGGATATCAGCAATCAAAGGAACCTTATATCCCTTTTGTCTCAGTTCTTTTTTGATATTAGCCAAATTTTCAGCACTTCTAATGTTTGGGGCAGTAATGCGAACATAGTCACAGCCAGCATCTGCCAGTTGCATAACTTGACGAACCGTAGAAAGTGTATCCATCGTGTCAGTGGTCGTCATTGACTGAATACGAAGGGGATGCTTACTGCCCAACGGAACACTACCTATGTCAACTGTTATAGTCGGAATCCTGAACTTTACCATCCCATTCCCTTAACGATATATCTGCCCTTTCTCGTTTCTACTGCAATGATTGTTACTCCTTGCGGAAGCGGAATTCGTGTGTTGCGACGCGGATTCCTCACTATTGCAAGAAGGGTTCCGTCAAGGGCATAAACACTAAGTTTTTGCACTGTTCCAGCCACTCTAACATAGCCATTTTCAATCCTCACGGGCATTTGGGCATATTCAACCTGCGGGCTGGAAAGCACAGGACAATTAAGAGAATCATAGCAAATTACCAAGCGTTGAGTATCTGAACCGGCTATTCCAGTGGTTGAACTATTAATATAAGCAGTAACCCAGATAATTATTCTCCACACACCAAATTCAGAAGAATCAGGATTGCCTGTTAACCTGATGCAACCATGCTCTCCACCTATATAGGAACATGAAGGCTTATTGCAAGCATAAGAAAATGAAGGGGGCATACCAATAACGCTATCTATTCGCATTGAGTCAATTGTTGCAAGTGTATTAAATATTGTTGTATCAGTGGGCACATATGCCTGAATAATATGTTCATAAGTTTGATTAACATATCCCCAGGGAAGGGTGTCGGGATGGTATCCACCTTGGGTAATAGTAGTATCTGGGTTACAAACCTGAGAGTATGAGTTAAAATGTAAGGCTATTAATTTTGTAGCAAACATTATTAAGATGAGCATTCTACGCATTCGTTCTCTTTTACACAAAATTACATACTTGATAGCATTCTCGTATCCTGGCTCGTATCCTGGCTTTGCACAGAACATTACCAATATCTTGGGTAGGGTATTAGATTCAGCAACTGGAGAAGCACTTCCAGCGGCATACGTGTCCCTCAACGATTCCATTACTAAAATTACTGATGCAAAGGGATATTTCAAAGCATCTATAGCTTGCATCAAAAAATTTACCGTTGCAGTAACTTATTTAGGATACGAAACATTTAAAGCAACTTTTTCTTGCAGAGACAGCATAATAACTATTAAATTAAAACCCAAGCAAATAACCTTCAATCCCGTGGTTATTACTGCCACGAGGCATGAGCAAAGGCTTGAGAAAGTGCCTGTTTCCATTGAGGTGCTTTCACCCCAACTAATAGACCAGCAACCAGCTGTTTCTCTGGATAACATAGTTAACACTTTGTCAGGGGTTCAAGTAACGATGAGACAAATAACTATTCGGGGAGCCAGCGGATGGGCTTATGGCGTTGGTTCCCGAACACTACCTGTCTTGGATGATTTGCCTCTTAGTCCCCCCGAAGCCAGTGATATGAGATGGTTCCTCTTCCCTGAAGGACTAATTGACAGGGTTGAGATACTTAAAGGAGCCTCTTCTGCTTTATATGGTTCCGGAGCAATGGATGGCATTGTTCATGTCACCTTGAAAGAACCAACCCAAAAACCCTCTGGGTTTGTAAATTTCTTTACATATACATACGACAACCCACCCATTGAGCATTGGAAATGGTGGCAGAGTCCACTTGTAGGATACAGGCTTCAAGCGGCTGCAAGCACAACAATTAAAGAAACAGGTTTTCTGACATATGGAGAGTATAACCATTTTAATAGCTATAAAAAAGATGAATGGGCACGCAGACAGCGATACATCATATCTCTCCAACGCAGAATAAAAAAAGTAAAGCTTAAATTAACAGGGCACTATTTACAAAGCACACAACAGGACTTTTTCTTCTGGAAACGACTTGATTCGGCATACGTGCCATTTCCCGGAAGCATCGTTGTTTCAAATCTTAAACAAGCAATTATTGACCCCAAAATTACTTATTTACATAACGGAGGTGTTCACAAGTTAATGGGTAGATTCTTCTATACCGCTCGAGACACAGAAGAACACAAGCAGGTTATAGTGGAGTACCAATATAAGAAGAAGTATGAAATAACTCATAACGCAGTGTTCTGGCTAACATCGGGAACTCAAGTGATAAAAGGATTTATTGACCGAGCCGCTTTTTTCGCAGAACCGCACACCCAACTAAACATAGCCTATTATGCCCATGGTGAACAAAGCGTTCCTTTGAGGAACAATCGTGAATTAAGGGTTTTTGCTGGTGTGCGACTAGAGGGCTATCGGGTAGACTCCCTCCCTGTTATACTTTACCCAGTATTCAGAGCAGGTGGAAACCTTCAACTAGCTAAAGCGACATACCTGAGGGCATCACTGGGACAAGGCGTTAGATTCCCATCTATCGCAGAACTATTCACGTTCTACAGACTCGGACCGATATATGTCCTCCCTGAGCCCAATTTAAAACCAGAAAAAGGTTGGACAGCTGAGATTGGCTTACGACAACTTCTGTCACTAAAACAGGACAAAGTGCAGGGATTCATTGATATTGCTGGATTCTGGTATGAATACGAGGACTTAGTGGAATATAGGTTCGGTCTCCAAAGAGTTAATAATCTTCCCGTGCTTGGCTTCAGACCAGTAAACGTGAGTAATGCTCTCGTTTATGGCTTAGAAACTTCCTTCGGAAGCCAATATAACTTCAACAGTGGACATATGCGACTATGGGGTGGCTACACCTATATAACACCTATTAACAAAAATTGGGAGCATGGGGACCGTCCTAAAGACAGGTGGCTAACCTTCCGATTCAGACACTTAGTCAAGGTCAATTTTGAAATTAACTTGAGAAATGCGACAGCAGGAGTTAAATATCAATACCAATCGCCAATACTAAACATTGATGACGCTTTTCTAATTATTGTTCCAGACACAAAAACACTGATTGATTCTTTCCAATTAAACTTTGAAAATATTGATGCATTTGTAGGATATAACTTTGACAAAATAGGGATTCAAGTGCAGCTGTATATAACCAACGTTCTTAATAAAGCTATCTTTTTCTTGCCGGGAAATGCATGGCAACCCAGAACCTTATGGCTAAAACTAAAATGGGCATACGGACAGTGGAAGTAATCCTATTTTCAGTTCAAGCATGAGTAAAGTGGGCATATATTATTCAGATTTGTCCTATCTTTGCTAAAAAGGACTATAATGAGCGACAGATATAGCAAGCTTCTGGCAGAATACGCATACGCAATCAAGTGGGACGATTTGGACAATGACGTAATTCACGAAGTAAAAAGAAGAATTCTTGATTCTGTGGGAGTTGCAATGGCTGCCTATCACGGAGATGCAGTACGGGCAGTCAGAAGATATGCATATCATTGGCGTTTGGACGATGGAGCCACAATCTTTGGAACCACTTTTAATACTACGCCTGAGGTAGCTGGTTTTGTAAACGGTGTTATGGTGCGTTATCTTGACTTTAATGATACTTATCTGTCTCTTGAACCTTTGCATCCAAGTGATATGATTCCTGCTCTGCTTGCTTTAGCTCAATATATTGATGCACCGCCCGATGACCTAATTACTGCAATTGCCATTGGATATGAAATTGGTGTTACCTTATGCGATGCTGCCAGCTTGCGTAAGCACCAGTGGGACCACGTGAACTATATAGGCATAGCTACAGCTGCTGCTGCAGGCAAACTTCTCGGCTTAACGCCAAGTGATATAGAACATGCTATTTCAATAGCCATTGTGCCACATGCCTCTATGAGACAGACCAGAGCCGGTGAATTGAGTATGTGGAAGGGTGCTGCAGCGGCTAACTCAGCCAGAAACGGTTTGTTTGGAGCTCTGTTAGCTGCTCAAGGAATGACAGGACCATATCAACCTTTTGAAGGAGAAATGGGATTTTTCAGACAATTGCTTAATGGAGAGAAGTTCATTGATGAGGTGCTCAAACCCCTTGAGGAAAAGAAACCACCTCGCAGAATATTAGATACTTATATTAAATACTGGCCTGTTGAGTATCATGCTCAGAGTGCGGTAGATGCAGCCCTTCAAATCTATCGTGAAGCAGGCGGAATTAAACCGGAAGACATTGAGAAAATACATATTGATACCTTCAAAGCATCCTATGAAATAATAGCAAAGGACCCAGAGAAATGGGAACCTAAGACGAGGGAAACAGCAGACCACTCTCTCCCTTACATAACTGTTGCTGCATTGTTGGACGGAGAAGTAACTCAAAAAACATTTTCTAAGGAGCGCATCTTTGACCCTGTGCTTAGGAAAATCCTTAAAGAACAAACCTCCCTAAAAGAAGACGAAGAACTAACCAAGGGTTACCCAGATGGAATTCCAAACAGAATAACCGTAAAATTGAAGGACGGAAGGGAATTCGTCAAAGAAGTAAAATATCCTCGTGGGCACGCCAAGAATCCAATGACAGACGATGAACTAATTGAAAAGGTAAGGGCTTGCCTTACGGTTGTAAACATGGATGATAGGACAGATGACATTGCCAACTTAGTATTTAGTTTGGAACACATCATAGGTTGGGAAGACCTTTTTGAACTAATCATAGTATGATGGGTGCATGGTTGTTACAAAAACCGGGCGACAAACATCCAGGGGATATATTGAAGGAATATCTTAAGAGTGGAGAACATCTCATAGTACCCGGAGTATTTAATCCTTTGACAGGTATAATGGCTCGTCGTGAAGGTTTCAAAGCAGTTTATATCTCAGGAGCTGCATTTAGTGCTTCCTTAGGACTGCCTGACCTTGGTCTATTTACTCTAACAGAACTGGTTGATTTTACAGCCTCTGTAGTTAAGGCATCTGGTTTGCCGGCAATTGTAGATGCAGACACAGGATTTGGAGAGGCTCTCAACGTCGTTAGAACAGTAAGAGAATTAGAATGGGCTGGTGCAGCAGCTATTCAATTGGAAGACCAGGTCCTGCCGAAGAAATGTGGGCATTTAAGTGGGAAAAGGCTTGTGCCCTCTTATGAAATGGTTCAAAAAATCAAAGCTGCTAAGTCGGTGGCTAATCACACGTTAATCATTGCCCGAACTGACGCCCGAGGTGTATACGGAATGAAAGAAGCCTTAGAAAGAGCTAAGGCATACGTGGAGGCAGGGGCAGACATAATCTTTCCAGAAGCCCTTACCTCGGAAGACGAATTCGCTGAATTTGCAAGGGAACTAAAGGGGGTTCCACTGCTTGCCAATATGACTGAATTTGGCAAAACCCCCTACATTCCCACGTCCAAATTCTTTGAATTAGGTTACCAGATAGTCATCTTCCCTGTTACAACACTAAGAATGGCACTTAAAGCCGTTCAAACAGCCCTAACAACTATAAAAGAAAAAGGCACTCAACAATCAATTCTTGACCAAATGTTCACTCGCAAGGAACTATACGAACTTATCAACTACTACGACTACGAATCCTTTGATCAAAAACTAACACAAGAAACACCAAAATTAGAAAGCCATGAGCAACGGAACTGATCCAACTAAGAACTACATCCCCGGTCTGGAGGGAGTAATCGCCGTAAAAACCGAAATTTCAATCCTTGACGTTGAGCAGGGTAAAATAATTGTGAGGGGCTATGACCTCATTGAACTGGCACAGAAGAAACACTACACCGAGGTTGCTCACCTGCTAATTAAAGGACACTTACCCAATCAAGAGGAACACGAGCAATTCGTTAATGACTTGAGGAATAAAGGTAAGATTCCTTCCCCAGTCAATGAATTAATGCGACTTCTGCCACGCAATACCCATGTGATGGATGCTCAACGAACCATCGTGTCCTTCTTAGCAGGATTTGAAGAGCCTGAACTCTTAAAAGACACCTCCCCTGAAGCAAACATTGAAAAAGGAACAAAGATACTTGCTAAGCTACCCTACATTACAGCTAATGCATACAGGGAGCTTAATGGACTTCCCATTATTGACCCCCATCCTACGTATTCCTTTAGTGACAACTTCCTGTATATGATTCTCGGGAGGGAACCTGATGACGTTTCCCGAGAAGTTTTTGACAAGACCCTCACCTGTTATGTGGAACACGAAATGCCTAACTCTACATTCACAGCTAGGGTGATCGCTTCCACACTCTCAGACATATATGGTGCTATAACCGGAGCCATTGCATCCTTAA
>JAJRPU010000171.1 GCA_024280615.1 Bacteroidota bacterium
ATATTATTTTCGTTTTCAAAATTACAGGGTATATGTTCCTAGTGCTTTATAATTTTGGTGACATTTTAGATAGTTTTTGGGGATATAAAATTTATAGAAAAATTTTTGTTAAATGTTAGTTTAATGAAATCATGGGCACAAGTTAACAAGTGTTCCGCCTGAACTTGGGAAACCTGAAATTCCGCTTCCTCCCGGACTGGATGTTGAAATTGGTCCATTACCCATCACGCCTCCTGTAGTTGTGGTGCCTCCTGAACCGGTTTGGCATCCACCGGGACATATCCTTAATTGACCGGATGAATTAAGAGTAACGAGATACATATCAACACCGCCGGAACCAAAGGAAGATGTATATCCAGCTAAACCATAGCCTCCTCTTGACAGCTCAACAACTCCGTAGGCTCTGTCATCGCCGTTACCTCCAATAGTTCGCGTCCATTGCAAATTACCCTGATTATCTAACTTAATGGCATACATATCGTAGTTCCCTGCACCAAAGGAATTGGTATAACCGCCTATGATGTAGCCGCCGTCTCTGGTTTGACGTATGGAGTATCCTACATCGTCTCCAGACCCACCTATCACCTTGGTCCATTGCAGGTTGCCTGAAGAATCAATTTTTACAACATATACGTCATTTCCCCCAGCTCCAAAAGAGGTAGTGTATCCAACGATGACATAGCCACTATCAGAAGTCATTGTTATATCGTTAGCGACATCGCCTCCAGACCCTCCAACTGTTTTGGACCATACCACATTACCGGACCCGTCAAGTTTAACAATAATGACGTCTGTGGCGCCCTGTCCAGCAGACCATGTGTATCCTGTTAGGACCGCTGAATTGTTTGGTCCTGTTGTGATGCCATAAGCCCTTTCATGAGAAAATCCTCCGACGGTTCTTAGCCATTGCAGGTTTCCAGCGGAGTCGTATTTAACTATGTATATATCGTTCCCACCTGCAGTTCCCAGTCGTTTATACCCCGCTGCAATTAAGCCACTATCACTGGTTTCAGCTATACAATATCCCACTTCTTCTGTTCCTGTTCCGGCATGCCGCGACCAAATATGATTCCCAGAAGCATCTAATTTGATAACATATAAATACTCGTCGCCAAGGAAAGACATTCCTCCAATCGCAAAGCCTCCATCATAAGTGGTTATTATTTTAGAACCGTAGTCTATGTTGCCACTTCCCACTGTTCGGGTCCAGACCAAATTTCCTAATTGATCTACCTTTACAGCATATACATCCCAACTACCAACGCCAAATGACGATGTTCTGCCTACAGCAACTAGTCCTCCGTCAGGACTCTCCGTTAAATAATAAGCCATATCATTGCCAATGCCCCCTATTGCTGTGCAAAATGAATTGCATGAGTCAGTGATTATTGATAGGGTGTCGTATGTACAATTACAGTTAGCATCGCAAACAGTAACTATTAAATCACCATCTGCTGTGTCTGGAGATATCACAATTGAATCGCCTCCTTGGGCAATAAGCGTCCAAGAGGAAGGATATGACCAAGTCCATGATGCCCCCGAGGCATGAGGAGCTTTCCACACGATTGTGTCAGGTAAACAGGCAATATTAGGACCGGTAATGGAAACAGGAGGGTTAAGTGCCCCTAGATTAACAGTAACAGATATTGTAACAGGGTTTGTACAACCACAGCCGTTACATCCCTTGACACTGAAAGTATAGGTTCCTGGTGTGGTGATGACTGCCCTTAAGGTATCTTGATTTGAGGGACCAATAACTGTCCAGCCGACTGGAATAGCCCATTGGTAAAAGGTGGCTCCCGTTGAGATAGCTACAAGGATAAGGGTGTCTCCCACACAGATAGATGCAGTGGTTGGGTTGACTGTAACAGAGGATGGCTGTGCCCCCAAGATTGTTGTTATGCTGTCCATAACACATCCACATTCGTTGCACAAGTATCCATATACTGTTCCGTTAGTGCCGGGGATAAAAACAGCCTGGGATCCCTGGGAAAGCATTATCCAATCGGAAGGCATATTCCAGAAGACGCCGCCGCCAGTGCCCCACAATTGATATGCCGCGGTGTCTCCCGGACAAACACTTACAGGTCCCGTAATAGAATCAATGATAGGCAAAGGACAAGTATCGCAGGGGTTGCATACCGAAGGACACGAAACCAATAACCATTTTTGGTTGAAGGAATCGTATGCTTCTAAGCAAAAATTGTCCACATTGAATATTAATAATGAGTGAGCTGGATTGTTAATAGCATTTCTTTGTGCTGTTGTTAAGCGTGGAATTAGTAAGCCACTTGATGAGCTTTTCATTTCAACCAATGCGGAGGGGTGTGGAGTTAGTGTTCCTATACCAACTTGTTGTCCTGTGGCACTTAACCAGCCTAATAGTCCTATAGTCACAAAAAGACTTCTCATTGATGTTTATTTATGGGTAGGTGATTATTTGCATGGTGAAATTAAAGTGTATAAAAGGTTTAGTGTAATAAGTTTTTGTGACAATTTGTCTGTGTGACTTCAAACGATAAGTGCATATTTAGCCGGATTTTTCTCTATGGAATTTTTTTAAAGTAGTTGATAGAACCATATTGTGTTATGTGACAAATTCAATCTATTTACTTGATTTGAAGTTTGTCAAGCCAGTTTCGCATTTCATTAGAGAGCTGGGTTGCTTTTTCTACGATTAGGGAAGTATCAGGAGAAACTTGGTATAAAGCTTCTATACTTTCCTGAAGCTCTTCTTGAGAGAACCATTTTGTTTCTGGAATGTCAGAATCAATAAAGCATAGGTCAGTGTTTCTGATTTTGGCTTCTGTATAAATTCTTAAAGGAATCATTGATTCTAAGTGGATATTCCAAGGCTGCTGTTTGTAGGCATCTTTAAGTTTTGATTTAAATTTTTCCCATATTGTTGATTTGTTTGTTTCATTGAGGTTTCTGCCCAACCATCTTATTACTCGGGCAGTGGCTTCAATAAATTTATTTCTGTGAGCAAATCTATATAGTGCTTCAGCAGAACGCCTAACCTCTTCCCAGTTTTCTTCCTCAATAGCAAAAAACATCGTGTATAGGTTGTGCAAAATGTTATATGTGCTTTTCTGACGAGATTCTAATTGGTATATGTGCGACATTGCCTTTGCTTTGTTTTTGTATCTGATAAAGTATATCCACGCCATGCTTAATAAAAATATTTCCTTCACAATTGGATGCCATTTGTCAGGCGACAATTCTTTTTGGGCTTTATCAAATAATACCGATCCTATATCAAGCCTGCCATTCATTACAGCCCACCAAGCCCTGCGAATCATGTCTCCTAAGGAAAGACTTTCGGCATTTAATTTTTTAACCAAAACAGAATTTTGGGAAAATATTCCCATTGCGGGAAAAGCGTATATCGCTTCTTTTACTTTTTGCCATGGCACTGCCAAGGTAAATTGCTCTGTTTGTGGCAGATGAAAATGCTGCATAACTAAGATGCTAAGTTGGTGTAAAACTTCATCCCATTCAGAAATTATCTGAATTAGGTTATTATAAGTGTCAAAGAAACCAATTTTAGAAAGATATAATAAAATGCTTAAAAAGAATAGGGTTGTTTCATGATGCAAGACCGTCGGTTCTCTAACTATGTTATTAATGTGTTTAATGATTGCTTGCACTTCCTTAGTATCTTGTTGTGTGAATGCATTAGCAGACCTGAAGGCACTGAGGATTTTGAATGCACTGTAAGAGTACCTAAATATACTTGCTATATCGTCAACAATAGTGTTTTTAAGAAACGGATGATTTTCATAGGCATATGTACGTAAAGCGTATTCATACCACCAAGTAGAATGATAGAAAAACCATATTTCTTCTCGGTTAGGAGGTATAATTTTATAAGTGTCTGGAAATGCTGATTGGCTGTTTTTTCTAGTACGAAAGAACATTTCGACGCGATATAATTGCATTATTTTGCTAATGTAATCTCCTGAACCCCAATATCGGTCTAAAATACTTATGATGAGCCAATATGCCTTGTTTCTAATGTGCCAGAGTTTATTGGAAGAAACTCCGTGTTTTTTTAGCCATTCTCCTTCACGTTTATACATGTCTTCTATTGATGCAGTCTTCATCAGAGGGAGCAAATAACTGGTTACTGTTGACTCCTTATCATCTATTAGATCAAAGAGCAACAACTTCTTTTCTTCCTTGCTAAGTAACAATAATAAACGAAATAACCTAGGAACTCTTTTCATAAGGAATATTTCTCCGCTCTTCTTTAACGTTTTATACAAATAACAAAGGTATATTATTCATAAAAAATGTCTACAGATATTTGCTGAATAAAAGTGCACTTTAAAATACTATCGCTGTTAACCTGAAAGTTTTAACTTGAACACTACTTCCTATATTTACGACATTTATAACTACTTCTACTGTATTGGTGCCTGCTGTTGCCGTAGCCACCCCCATAATAGTCATATCCTCATGTTTATACCCAGAGGCACCACTAACTATGGTTTGAAATCTCCTTCTTGTAAGAAGTGTGCCATTGTGATACAATTCCAATTCAACTCTATCACCACTGTAGTCATGATTGTATGTTTGCCCATCTCCTATGATGAATATTGTTTGTCCTGCTGATAAGCCAGGTATAGTCAAAGTTATTGTGTCCCTGCCAAAAAGGGGCGCTGGAGACAGAGTATCTGTGAACACGGAGCCAGAGGCCAAGTTCTTCCATTGTGGGGGGGTCCAGTGCCTTGTGACACAAGGAATGGCCCTGCCATGCCGGGATTCCCGCCGGGCCTGAAGTTTCCGTCTATCCTCAGGGAATCCTGTATCGCAATCTCTCATATTAAACCCATATGTATTTTGCCATACCTAACTTAACAAGCATATTTTGTGTGCCCCTGGACACCGGCGTTATTCGCCAGCCCTCCGGAGTAGGCTCCCTCCTTATCTCTCTCAACTCCCTCAAAACCTCATCAACACTCCATCGTTTCAACAAACCAGTTTGTCTCAACCTGTCCAAGATAAACCAATGCACTTGAAGAGATAACATCGCTACCCATAACCAGCCCTGCAACTTATCATCACTACGCATGTAACTGCCCTCGGCAAGCAAGTGATTACGGAACCTGTCCACTACCTCCTCTATGTGTTGTCGCATCTTGTAGGTCTCAAAAACCTCCTCAGGTTTAAGGTCTGTGTTTGTCCACAGGGCTATCCAGCCCGCATATTGTTCTCGCTCCCTCAACCATTGCTCATCCTTGCCCTCGTCCATATATCTTCCCCTGTATGTGTTAATCTGATGCCCTCCCAACACAGGGTCATGAAATAACAACAACCTAACCTTATGCTCCCCTATCGTCTCGCTCGTCTCTCGCCATCCTATACGCCGACTGCAAAACTTAAAGTAACCCTCTGGACTTTTCTGGTACTCTTCCTCTGCTACCATATTCTTCCGCAACGGTAACACAAACGGCTGATTTTGCCCCATAAACTGTTCCACCAGCTGCCTGCTGGCACATGCCCTGTCGGCAACCAATATCAACGGCTTATCAATCCCATGGTCAGACAACCCCTCCTGAAGATGCCTAA
>JAJRPU010000172.1 GCA_024280615.1 Bacteroidota bacterium
GGTTATTTTATACACATATATTTTCCCTGTTTCTACCAGGCACAGAGATACTGCGGGATTTTATGGTTTCCTAAGATATTTTTTGGAGAATAGATTGTGGGAATGGTTCGGGAAATAATGCGGGAATTAACAATAATGGAGACACATCATATTAAAATTGATTGATTTCCTTTCATAATAAGGCAGTGAATAATAGACGTTTGGACAACCTTAACATGATTCAACCTGGCTGAAAATACTCCAGAAAGCATCCAGTGAGTCGTAGAGAGTATTATGTGAGTATAGCCCCTATGTTGACCCCTTTTGCGGTGTTAGCATTAAGCGATGAATTAACCGTTGTTTGATTATGCTTTGTAAAAAGATTTATGGTTTCTTCTTTAGGAAGGCTTAATTAATCCTTTGGCTTATTTCCTGGCTAATATCATCAGGATTCGGAGATCAATTTAGCTTATAGATTTCAGTTATTTATAGTTACTGGTTGGTTACTTCCTGAATTGGATGGTCTCGGATGTTATCTAATGCTTGCATATCCTCCTTCTTACACTGCATAAATAGTTTGAAGGAGGATATTACTGCATTTAGTTATTGGTTACAATAACACCTGAGAAGTCATCATTTAAAAGGTCTTCGTACTGTATCCAGAAACTATAGTGCTTCCCATACCCAACAGACGACACATAAGGTAAGTCTGTAGATGAGATTTGCATTAATAAAGTCCAGTGTTCGAAAATATTACTATGGAAGTAGTTATAAAAAGGGCATTCTCCGTTAAGGTTTAATCCATCTGTACAGAGCGGCCAGCCTCCAAACTGTACTTCTTGACCCGTACAATATGGTAAATCTTTGAGAGACTCATACAAATGAGGTGGATAAATAAACTCATTATGTAAGTAATCACTCAACTCAATAAACTCATTGGTGGGGAGAGTATAAGACACCTTAGTATCAAGAAATTGCTCCTTGATTTGTTTATCTGGAAGTAAATCCTTAGGCAACGCTGCCTTTGTCACTTTCATGTGTTCGCTGTCAAGGAATTTAACCTTACAGCAACTTGAGTTTTTAATGCTTGGGTCTTGTGATCTTTCTTCGAATTGCTCCCAATCAAAGAAGATATATAGCAGACCTGATCTTATGAAATTGGTACTTTTATTTCAGATTTGCCATAATCAGCCCCAGTCAATGAAGTCCAACGAAACTGACCGAGGAATGGAACTGACTTGCCCTATATCTTTGGCCACTTGAAGCCTTTGGGAGCTTTTGGAAGACCCCCTATTTGGTTGAAAGTCTCATAGTTATACGTGCTTAAAAAACAGGTGCTTCTCGGGGAAGGGGCAGGAAACTTGTTCAACTCATGCATAATCATATCTGACATTTTCTTTTCCTTCATTTAGTTATCTATAAATACAGGTGAGGAGCGTAATGTCATAATTGATGGATTTAAACTGAATAAACGAGACCCCAAAAGGGGTGAGAGACGGTTGGAATTATAGTATTCCCGGAAGATGTATCTCATAATATTTGCAGATATGTAATGTAGAGCTGTAGGGGAATGGAGATTCTTTAAGAATGCCGGTTTCCTTTAGCCATGGGAGGAGGGAGCTGTAATTCTTGTTCCATTTCTTCTGGAGGGTTGAAGGGAGTGGGTAGAGACCTTTCTGTCTGTTAATTATGTAGAATGGGTACATGTCATCCATATAATATAATCGTGATTTCGATTGGGCAATTATGTCATGGAGGGTCTTCCAGTTGATGAGGGCTGTTAGATACTTTCTGATTCCCCTTGTGCGTTGTTTGGGGAAGGGGTGGGAATAGACTAGTTGTTCAAATCCGTTACCAAGCTGTGGAGGTATGACTGTTGGAATGGGGGATTTATTATTAAGGCCATAGAATTGTAAGACTCTTCTTTCAATGGCATCTGGGTTGTCTTGTAAGGAGCCTGTGTAGTTTGGAGAATTATCAAACCAGTATTGGACTTTCTGTATTGTCTGGTCGAGGGAGAGGTTACAGTATTTGCAGGCTGAGATGTATTTTAACATCTGATCGTTGGTGTTGCCGTCTGTGAAGGGAAGTACTTCTCTTTCTATTTTGCTGAGGATGTTAATTGTATAAGTTGATGATAGAGAAGGAGAAGGTTGCTTGGTGTTCTTAGAAGGGGATGTCTTTGGAAAGCTGAGGTTTCTGAGGGTGGATCTGTAGTTTGAACCAAAAAGATCTTCTATTGAATAGATGGGGAGAGATGGCCAGTCTATAGCGTCATTTGTTCCTGGGTATAGTCTTTTAAGGGTGGAAGGGTCAAGAATCCATTTACGGACTGGGACTCGAAGAGTTGTGTTTGGGGTGGGTTTATATTCAACTGGGGTGTTTCCTATTTTATGGGCGGCTAGTTTCTTAAGGTTTTCATTGTGAATTGGTTGATTTAGTAGGTAGTAAATGTGGAGGCCTCTGGGGCTGCGGACGGTCATGGAGGGGTAGTATTGGAAGGATTGTATTATTCTGTTGTATGAATCCAGAAGGATCTTTGAGGGGATGGGAACTTTACCGGTTCTTGTCCAGCCTCCTGTA
>JAJRPU010000173.1 GCA_024280615.1 Bacteroidota bacterium
AAGTGGCTATATACAAACGATTCAGGACGGCAAGCATCACGCACGACGATTGGCAGTTGGAATTCGTTGGTGCCAGAAAAGAATCCTATTCCCCCGATTCACGAAACCCACACGTGGAACCCGGGACCCTGGAAGACGACCTCAAAAGAAGGGATTTCACTATCAATGCATTGATAATTAGCCTGAATCCGGAAGACTATGGTACGCTATATGACCCCTTTACTGGTATTGAAGATTTAAAGAACAAAATCATCAGAACCCCTCTTGACCCTGAACAGACTTTTTTTGACGACCCTCTCCGAATGCTCAGAGCAATTAGGTTCGCAACACAACTAAATTTCAAGATTGATGAGAGGGTTCTAGAAGCCATTTCTAAAATGAAAGACCGGATAAAAATTGTTTCCCCAGAACGAATAGCCGATGAACTAAACAAGATATTACTCTCTGAAAAGCCATCTACTGGATTTAAACTCCTTGACAAAACAGGGCTTCTGGAAATAATATTACCTGAACTAACTGCTTTGAAAGGCGTGGAAGAAAGAGAGGGATTTAGGCATAAAGACAATTTCAAGCATACGCTTAAAGTCCTTGATAACATTGCTGCATTGACAGATGACTTGTGGCTTCGGTGGGCTGCCCTCCTGCATGACATTGGCAAAGCAAAGACCAAAGCCTTTGACCCTAAGGAAGGGTGGACATTCCACGGACACGATGCAGTGGGTGCCAAGATGGTGCCGAAGATATTCAAACGACTCCATCTGCCCCTTGACTCCCGTATGAAAAAAGTTAAAAAGTTAGTTGCACTGCATCAAAGACCCATAGCATTAACGCAGGAACACGTTACGGATAGCGGAATAAGAAGACTGATCAATGATGCTGGCGACCTGCTAGAAGACCTCCTAACACTCTGCAGAGCTGATATAACATCCTCCAGACCTGAAAAAGTAAAGAGATACCTGAAAAATTTTGATGAACTGGAAAAAAGAATCAAGGAAGTTGAAGAAAGAGATAGGATAAGAAACTTCCAACCGCCCATATCGGGTGAAATAATTATGAAAGTGTTTGACATTTCGCCATCTAAGCCCGTGGGCATAATAAAAAAAGCTATTAAAGACGCTATACTGGACGGCGAAATCAGGAATGATTTCATTGAGGCATTTGAATATATGATAAAAAAGGGGCAAGAACTTGGTTTAACGCCTAAATATACACTTGCCGAGTTTATACAATTAGCCAAACAAAAAGAATTAGTGAAACAAAAAGTGTCTGAAAGCAACGCAGAACAGGACAAACCTGATGACAAGCAGTAAAAAACTCTTTATAATTGTAGGACCCACTGCCTCCGGCAAGACAGACGTGGCTTTCCAACTGGCTCAACATCTCAAAACAGAAATAGTTTCTGCTGACTCAAGACAGGTGTATATTGAACTGGGCGTTGGTGCTAATAAACCTCCCGCTCAATACTTAGACGCCGTTCCCCATCACTTTATAAATCATGTGTCAATATTTGAGAAATATACAGCTGGTGATTATGGTTCGGAATGCAGACAGCTGCTTAACGACTTATTTACTAAATATGATACTCTCGTTATGGTTGGTGGTTCAGGACTATACATCCATGCTGCTATCTATGGCTTGGACCCGCTTCCCCAGGTGCCCCAACATATCAGACATTACCTTGAAACCTTATTAATCACAAAGGGATTACAACATCTAGTTGATATGCTTAAAGAAAAGGACCCAGATGCTTTGAACATAGTTGACATCAAAAATCCCCCAAGGGTAATAAGGGCTCTGGAAGTATGTTTGCACACAGGAAAGCCATACTCTCAATTTCTTTCTTCATTCATAAAAGAAAAGCCAATAGTTCCATATCAAATCATTTGGCTTGGGATAATGACAGATAGGAAACTCTTATATAAAAGAATTAATGAGAGAGTTGACCAAATGGTTTTTAGAGGCTTAATAGAGGAAGCCCGACTGTGGTACCCTTATAATCACTTATATGCTTTGCGTTCTCATGGCTATCAAGAATTCTTTCCCTTCTTTGCTGGAAGATATTCCTCCATGAGAGCGATTGAACTGGTGAAACGTAACACACGACGATATGCCAAACGGCAGTACACTTGGTTCAAGCGCTATCCAGTTAAATGGCTTCCCAAAGATAAAATTGTCCCCTATGCTTTATCTCTCCTGTAAGGATTCCAGAATTTTTCTTTTGTGTAGTAGAGCCAGTTGTCCACAAGCCCCTGCTATGTCTCTCCCTCTGGGCATTCTGACAGTCACTGGATAAGGATATTTTCTCTCCAGCATTGCTGCAAACCGATATATTTCCCTTTTGGTGGGTGCTCTAAATGGTGCCTCTGGGAAGGGATTAAATGGAATAATGTTTATTTTAGCTGGCACTTTATAACCCATTTCGACCAAGGCATTTGCGTCTTCCTTGCTATCGTTAAATCCAGGTAGTAGAACGTATTCATAAGTGAGCCAACGCCCGTGTTTCTCATAATAATATTTTAAAGCATCAACAATCTGCTCAAGGGAAATAGCCTGTGCCAAAGGGATAATTTGCTCTCGCTTGTATTGAATGGCACTGTGTAATGATAGGGCTAACCTGACCTTTGGCAGTTCATCTGCCAGTTTTATAATTCCTTTTGGAATTCCAACGGTGGAAACAGTTATGTGCCTATAGCCAAGGTTAAAATACTTATGCATCTTGCGGATGGCAGTTATGACATTCTTTAAGTTTTGCATTGGCTCCCCCATGCCCATAAAAACCACGTTAGTAATTCGCTTTCCGGTAGCCTTTTGAACATGAACAAGCTGTTCAAGGATATGATACCATTTCAGATTTTTTAATAGTCCCAGTGTTCCAGTGGCACAAAAGGTGCATCCGATAGCACAACCTGCTTGTGAACTAACACACAGGGTGTTTCTCTTGCCATCACGTGATGGAATAAGGACTGATTCTATCTCCACATTGGCTTCATCAGCTAAGGCGAATGTAAACTTTACCGTGTCATCCTGTGATTGCAAATTATCTGTCAAGCGAAGCGTATCAACTTCAGAATGTTCCTTTATCCAAGCCCTTAAATCTTTCGGTAAATCAGTCCACTTATCAACATTGCTTTCTCCTTTCTGCCATAGCCATGCGGTTATTTGTTGGGCTCTATACACAGGAAAGCCTCTACTTTCCAAGAGTTGCTTTAAATCTTCCTCTTCAAAAGACCTTAGGAAGTTTTTACCTTCTGCTTTCACTTGATTTAATCGGTTTTGTTCCTGCATCTTAGAATTTTACTGAGTTTCCAAGAAAGAGAACACCTACTTATATCTCTCCGTTCCATTAACTAAAACCTATTTAACTTTGCAATATCAAAATAAGAGGAACGATGATGACCCTGATGATAATTCTTTTGGAAGTGGCATTGGGTAAGTTAGGTGCAACAATCGGTGCGGGCA
The DNA here is from genome assembly GCA_024280615.1 of Bacteroidota bacterium. GTDB lineage: Bacteria > Bacteroidota > Bacteroidia > JAADEI01 > JAADEI01 > JAADEI01. The sequence continues at coordinate 3,460 of JAJRPU010000173.1, forward strand.
TAACAGCCATTGCAGCAGGAATCGGAATTGGCAACATTGGTGCTCGTGCCGCTGAAGCAACAGCTCGTCAGCCAGAAGCTGGTAATGACATTAGAACAACAATGATTATCTCAGCCGCTCTCATTGAAGGCATTTGTATTTTGGGCATAGTAACATGCATTATAGCTTTGTTTGTGTAATAAATTTTTTAATCCATGGAACTATTAACTCCTGACATAGGGGTTGTATTTTGGCTTGCGGTTGTTTTCCTTATAGTGTTTTTCTTGTTAAAGAAATACGCTTGGGGTCCAATATTATCTGCCCTTGAATCACGGGAAAAGCGGATTGAGGAGGCTCTGCGCGCGGCGGAAGCTGCCCGTGAAGAGCTTCGGTCCCTCAAGCAGGAACAAGAAAAACTTCTTGAGCGAGCCAAGCAACGAGAGCAGGAAATCATTGCAGAAGCTAAGAAGATAAAAGAGACAATTATTGAAGAGGCAAAAGAAGAAGCAAGAACAGCTGCTCAGAAAATCATTAAAGAGGCAGAACAGGAAGCTTACTTAATCAAGGAAAAGGCTCTCTCTGAATTTAGAGAATACGCTACTTCCTTAGTAATCTCTCTTACAGAAACAATCCTCAAGAAAGAGCTAAGGAATAAGAAGGACCACGAGGAATATATCCAACGGTTATTAAGTGAAACAACAATCCATGTTGCAGGTAGGAATTGAAAGGTTGACTAAGAGGTACGCCGACGCCCTCTTTCAATTAGCTTCAGAGTATAGTAAACAGGACTTAATATATAGTCAGCTCAAAGAATTATCAAAACTCTTTCTCTCTAATGATGAGATAAAGTTCTTCTTCAAAACCCCTTTTATTGAGCCTTATGAGAAAACAAAACTTATAGAGAGAGCCTTTAGAGGTAAAATAGATGATTTGCTGCTTAGATTTCTCCTGTTATTAGCACGTAAAAACAGAGTTATTTTTCTGGACTCAATAGCTCATCAATATGAAAAGATTTATTTCAAACACAAAGGCATCAAAGATGTTGACGTTATAGTGCCGACAGAACTGAACGATAGCACTGTTAAAGTGATAGCAGAAGCCATTAAGCAACACTTCGCTGCTAAGGAGGTTGTTGTAAAACAAAAAGTTGACGAGTCAATAATTGGAGGTGTTATTATCAGAAGCGAAGAAGGGCAAATAGACCTTTCCGTTCGTAGGCAATTACAAGTAGCTCGTCAAACTACTCAAAAAATAATTTCCAAACTGACTTCTCAAAATAAGTGAGGTATGGCATTTATAAGTGCAGAAGAAATTACTGCAATAATCAAGGAAGAGATTGCACAAAGCCTTTCAGAGGCACAGCTAGAGGAAACAGGTGTTGTCCTTCAAGTTGGTGACGGTGTTGCCCGTGCATACGGACTAACCAAGGTTAAAGCCGGGGAGCTGGTTAGATTTGAGCCATCCGGCACAATGGGCATAGTTCTTAACCTTGAAGAAGACAATGTTGGTATCACAGTTATGGGAGATACCAAAACTATCAAGGAGCGAGATATAGTTAAGAGAACTGGTCGTATTGCATCTATATTGGTGGGTGAAGGAATGATAGGCAGGGTTGTGGACCCTCTTGGAAACCCAGTGGATGGAAAGGGACCCATTCAGGGTGAGCTGATTGAAATGCCCCTTGAGCGGAAAGCTCCGGGTGTTATATACAGAGAGCCTGTTCGTGAACCTCTCCAGACAGGCATTGTCGCTATAGATGCTATGATTCCAATCGGTCGTGGACAGCGTGAGTTAATCATTGGCGACAGGCAAACAGGTAAAACAACGATAGCTATTGACACTATTATTAATCAAAGAAAAGAATATGAAAAGGGTAACCCCGTTATCTGCATTTATGTGGCATGTGGACAGAAAGGTTCTACAATCGCTCAAACGGTAAAGACCCTTGAAGAGTATGGAGCAATGGATTATACAATAGTTGTGTCAGCTCCTGCTTCTTATCCGGCATCACTGGTATATCTGGCGCCTTATGCCGGTTGTGCAATAGGAGAATACTTCAGGGACACGGGGAGACCTGCACTTATAGTGTATGATGACCTATCCAAGCAGGCAGTAGCATATCGCGAAGTCTCCCTATTGTTAAAAAGGCCTCCTGGTCGTGAGGCATATCCAGGAGACATTTTCTATCTGCACTCCCGTCTTCTAGAAAGAGCGGCTAAGATTATCAATAATGACAAGGTCGCTGCTCAAATGAATGACTTACCGAAATCTCTTGAAGGAAAGGTTAAAGGAGGGGGGTCCCTGACTGCTCTTCCTATTATTGAAACTCAAGCAGGGGACGTCTCCGCATATATTCCAACTAATGTTATCTCAATCACTGACGGCCAGATTTTCCTTGAAACAGGTTTATTTAATGCGGGTATCAGACCCGCTATTAACGTAGGTATTTCAGTGTCTCGTGTTGGTGGTTCAGCTCAGAACAAAGCAATGAAGAAAGTCGCTGGCACTCTAAAACTGGATATGGCTCAATATAGAGAACTTGAAGCTTTTGCCAAATTCGGTTCAGACCTAGACCCTGCAACAATGTTCATTATTGAAAAGGGTAAACGACTTACTGAGTTGCTTAAACAGGAAGCCCATCACGTCTATCCGGTGGAAGATGAAATAGCAATGATTTATATTGGCACAAAGGGGCTTCTTATGGACTTGGAGATAGAGGAAGTGCGACCATTCGTAGCTAAGTTCCTTGAAAGGATGCATACTAAGCACAAAGACATT
>JAJRPU010000174.1 GCA_024280615.1 Bacteroidota bacterium
AACTTCTATAATAGGGCTTGCCTTGGCTAAGTTGCTCAGCAGAAGGCTATTCCAAGCCAGCAGGATTTTATTATCAACCCTTGGCTTTACCCTTTTTCTACGATGCACAGTTAGTTTCCTAATGCCTTCATGAATTTTCTTTTTAACTATCTGTTCTGGAATACCATATTTTTTGCTTAATTCCTCAACTGTTGATTTTATATAAAGGACATTTTTGCCATTTTCCCAGTTACCTCCTTTCGTTACGCCAAAGAAGTCGGCAAGCAACTGTGCATCCTCTCCAAGAATTTGTTCCCATTCCTGCCATGTCCAGACGTAATACTTTCCTTCCTCGCCTTCTGAGTCAGCGTCAATTGCCGAATAGAATCCGCCTGTTTGTTTGTCCAGCATCCAATTCCTGAGGAAATCAAGGGTATGAAGCAAATATCTCAAATAAGTTGAATCTCCTGTTATCTTATATGCATCCACAAGAATGCCTATCAACTGGGCGTTGTCATATAGCATTTTCTCAAAATGTGGGATATGCCATTGTCTGTCAGTGCTATATCTTGCCAAACCACCCTCCAGATGGTCATAAATACCGCCTTGCAACATTTTATCAAGGGAATTTATAGATGCTAAAATCAGTTCATCATTTTCTGTCAAAGTGCCGTATCTAAGCAGGAAGTCAAGGACTGGGAACACAGGGAATTTAGGTTGAGAGCCGAATCCGCCATATTTGGAATCATATTGTTTCAAGATGCCTTCCGTTGCCTGTTCAAACAATGGCTTTATGTCTTCGCCCGATGGTTTGAGAATTATGTCCTGTGCTATGAATTCTTCTTCTCGCAGGATTGCTTCTTTCAGTTTCCGAGCCTGTTCCCTGAGTTCAGCTTCTTTCGTCTTCCAAGCGTTGCTAATTGCCTGTAGGACATTCAACCAAGAGGGCATTCCGAATCGTGGTTCAGGTGGGAAATAAGTTCCCCCATAGAATGGGTCTCCTTCCGGTGTGCAAAACACGTTCAGAGGCCAGCCTCCACGTCCACTAAGCATCTGAACAGCCTTCATGTAATATGCATCCACTTCTGGATGTTCTTCCCTGTCCACCTTGATGCATATAAAATTTTCATTCATAAACCGAGCCACTGCAGTGTCCATAAAGGATTCCTCTTCCATCACATGGCACCAATGACAGGAAGAATATCCAATGCTCACCAAGACCGGTTTGTTCTCTCGTTTGGCTTTCTCAAAGGCTTCTTCTCCCCATGGATACCAATCCACAGGGTTATCGGCGTGCTCACGCAGATACAGGCTTTTAGCGCTTGCCAGCCTGTTCAACTTTTTATCTTCTGAACTATGCGTCATTGTACTATCACTTACTTTTTCACTTAAACAAGACATGCCCACTATAAAAAACAAGAAAATTAAGAGCGTGAATTTATTCCACATTATGAATCTTATGCCACTGTTTAAGGTATTCATCAAGAATCATTGCCATTGAAGTGAATTTACCGATGGGAACTTTAATGTCCACTCTAAACCCCTCCTTTTTAGCCTCCTCTTCTGTTCTTTTTCCGAACGTAGCAACAAGGATATCTCCTTGTTTCTCGGCAAACTCAGGGTAATTAGTTACAATAGCTTGAACATCTTTAGGCGTAAAGAATGCTATAATATCTACTTCTTGAGGTTTAACGGGCAGTTCACAATAAATTGTTCTGTACATAGGTGCGGGCATTACCTCAATACCCCGTTTCTTAAAGGCTTCTATTAATGCCTCATTGGGCTTGTCAGAACAAGGATAAAGCATTGGTTGATGGTCAGCGAACCGCTCCTTGCCCACCTCAGCCATTGATTCCACATCTCCAGTGCCCCACCCAATTCTCCTTTTTCTAAACGGGACATATTTTTGCAGATAATATGCTATTTGTTCAGTAAGACAGATATACTTTGTTTCGGCAGGCATTGGTTGGTTCAATTTCTCGCTAAATTGAAAGAACAAGTCAACGGCTGTTCGGTTAGTAAAAATGATAGTTGGATATTCGTTCAATTTAATTTTCTGTCTACGAAATTCTTTAAGTGAGAAGGGTTCTATTTTGAGGTAAGGCTGAAAAATTATTTCCACTTCATATTTCTTTTGAAGGCTTTTGTATGCAGATGCTACTTCACTACTCAAAGGCAATAGAATCCTTTTTATAGGCTTTGTTCTGTCTTCTGGCTTAATTCCTGTCCACAATCCAGCATCTTTCACTTCGGGTTCCTTATCTTTATCTTGTGGGATGGTATTCTCTTTTTTAATTTCTTTTTTGTTCTTTGCCTTGACAGTCCCAGTTTTCTTCTTGCTTCTTCCCATAAGGCTTCTTGGATTTCTAAGAATGGAAAGCGAAAAGGTCTGTTACAACACTCAGACTCCATATTCCCAACAATGGATAAACTTCCACATTGCAAAGATAGATAAGATAATACAAATGATATTTAATCAGATAGGGCACCGATTTGAACAATCCGTTTAGCCACCTTACAGTCCCAATACCAAACGCTACATATATAAGACCTTCCCTCATGGAACCCAACAGGCTTTCAGTTGGAACAAGACTCGGAAATATTCCAGCGAAACCGAGCCATATAATCACTTGCCACTCCTCGGATAGATAATACATGGGTTCAATGCTATCGCTCAGCCATCTGGAATAGAGATGAGAAAAGAGACGATAGGCAAAAACCATTGGGACAACGAAAGAAACCTCTGGGCTATTAGGGAACAAATGCATAAGCATAGACATCATTACAAGCAGAGAGCCAATAACTAAAAGCAATACAACTCCCAATTCAGCATAGGGAATCTCTATAATTTCGCGGAATCCACGACGAAGCCATCGCCACACTCCCCTCCCCGCGTTATAGACCCCAAAAGCAATCAAACCAACACCAATCCAACCAATTATTAACCCTACCTGTTCCATATCCCATAACTTATGTGAACATAAATTCTACGCAATAAAGTTGCCTGTGTGGGATATGAGGACACTGCCCAGATGAGCGAAATGTATGATTTTTCAAGCAAAAAGTGGGTTTCCAATCCCCCGCTAATAAGCCCCTTAGTTGATTGTTGCCCAGACAGATAAGCAGGTTGGACAAAAAACCCCGCAACTAAATCTTGCCAATATCTACGGACGGAAAAGAACGATGAAGCCCACTGGATAGCCCGCTCTTCGCCATCCGGCATCCCTATGAGCGAACTGGTTCCACCCACTGGATATGCTTCTTCGTTTGTTATACTATTTCCGAACAATGCTTGACCTCGCAATTTAAGGAACAAAGTAGTTGGTCTACGAATTGGAATAGCGATGGAAATGTCGCCTTCCATTGAATGCAATAAGTTCCTTCCTAATTCGGTCTCTCTGTTTCCTGCACTATAGACCAATTCACCACTATAGCCTCGAAAAGGGAAATATGGATTATCACTACGATAGAGCTTTATCCTGACTCCACCCATAAGAGTAGAAACAGCCTGCACAGTAGTGTCAAAAGCAGGTAACACATAGTATCTCTCAATGAATGGATTAACAGTTATGTCGCCAGACCACAACAATCCAAATCTATATCTCACTTTAACGAATGAAGTGTCCTGTCTGTATAAGTTTAGGAATCCTGCCCCGCCAAGATTACCAATGATAAAAGGCACATCGCTCCTAAATTCCAGATTTTGTTGACCGTTAGCCATCCCGTTCCACCGAACATACACCTCTATCAATCGTTTGAACAGGTTTTTGAAGTCCAGCAGGGCGAAGCCTGTCAGGACAATCCTACCGTTGGGCTGTTGAGAGAAAGAGAGGGCTCCCTGCACATTGCTCGTAATGTTTTCAGAGAGCGTCATTCTGATGGCTAACCAATGGGCACGGCCCCATTGATAGGTTTCGCCACTGAGCGAATCAACTCTCACCTGTGGAAGGGTTCTCAGTCGCCTGTTAATCGCTCGCAAATCGCTATACCGAACGGACCTGCCATACTTAATGCCAAGATAACGTTCCAGAACCCCTCTGTTAACGGGCAGTGGTCTATAGTGCCTGATAGTGTCGTAAATAAACAAGTTGCCTGTGTCAACGGTCCAAACAGTGTTGATAAGAGTGTCTTTTACGGTCGGGGTTATATAAATGGAATCCAGTCTTAGTTTAGCCTGCACATAACCATTGTTTCCCCACGACTCAAGGTATGCAACCAATTGTTTTCTTAGGCATTCCCAAGTTTTGCATTCCCCTGTTAGTTTTTGCTCCATTCGGTCTGGTTCCACGATAGTTGGTTGGGCAAATTTCCATCCGTTGGGCAACTTATCTTGTAGCGATTGGTCTGCAATAATCCTGTTTTCTGGCGGGATAGTTATTTGTTGGGCAACTGTCAAATGGCATATTAGCCAACTAATCAGCATTGCTTTCCCGTGCCAGTTCATATTTCAAGAAGGTTTCCATTGATTGCATAAGATGGACACACAGCCCGTCATAGCCATCTAAAAATCCCAGATTAAACACATATCCCTTTAAGAAGGTCCAAATAGCAGAGCCAATCACTTTAAGCTTAGATGGTTTGTTTTTAGTCTGGCTTCCCGCAATGGCATATCTTTTTATTTTTTCCAAATGGTCATAAATGCTATCCACTGTATAGTGCCTTATTTCTCCTTTGTTAATTCTTAGTGTTTTTCCATTGATGGTTAGTTGTTCGTGGACTGGTCTGTTATCCCACTTGCATAGTTCCTTGTTGCAAAATCTAACTTTATGTGTTGGTTTCCATATGCCAAACCTTAATCTTCTGTCACGATAGTAGTTGACCAGTTTGAAAGAAGCGGATGCGTATGAATCATCCCAGGCTTCTAACAGTGTGTTTAGAGCTTTGTCTGTGAACACTTCATCGGCATCAGGAAACAAGACGTATTTATGTTTTGCCTCTGCGAATGCTATGTTTCGGGCATGTCCGTAGCCCTGCCATTGGATATTGATTATTCTGGCGTTGAATTCCCGTGCTATGTCTAATGTGTTGTCCTGACTACCACTGTCCACGATAACTATTTCATCAACATAGTTTTTAATAGCGTTAAGGACTTTAGATAGATGGCGTCCTGAATTGAAAGTTATAATTGCACCAGAGATTTGAGTTTTGTGTATTGGCATGCCTTTTGCTTTCTGTAATTTGGTAGTAAAATTAAACGTTACAGTTAAGGAATTATGGATAAGGGACAGATTGAAGGGCAAGAAGGACTGGTTAAAAAGCCATTATGGAAAAAATTGTTTATAGGCTTGGCTATTGCCGTGGTCGTCCTCCTTCTGTCTCTTTTGCCTTTGTATTGGTTTGGAATGAAACCACTAATCAACTATACCCTTTCGTTTCTGGAATCTCAGATGAGTGAAGCGGGCTATGGATTTAGTCATTCTGACGTCTCGTGGTATCCTCCGAGAACAATTGTTCTCCATAATGTTCTGATTACGAGCGACGAGTCAGGAACCGACACCCTTGGGTTTATTGAGGAAGCGGGCATTTCATGGTCGCTAAGAAGCATAATCATAGGAAATCCAAAACTATATGGCATCTGGCTTAAAAACGCTTATGTTAAATATGTTGACACGGCTATTGTTCAGGAAGACACAGCCGATTCATCTCTCGGTTCAGACACTTCAACACAAGACCTGACCCTGCCAAAGTTTAGAATATCTCTCATAAGCCTTGAAAATGTTCGGTTTGATTACTTAACTTCTTCACAAAAGGTCTCCATTAGACTCGAAGAGTTGGAAATAGAAGACGTTGAAGCAATCGATAACAACATAGGCATTGAAAACATTTTGCTTATCAATACTGAAATTATAATTTCTACCCTTAAGGTTGACACAGTCCCTTCAGACACTCTGTTCTCTCGGGAAATGCTTGAAATCCCACTGGATATATACCTTCGCGAATTTTCAGGGAATTCAATAGCTATCTTACAAAACTCCGTCTCAGACACATTCAAAACGACAGATACAATCCTTTTTGAAAGCCTCAACCTAGCTACCGTTCACTACACAGACTCATTCAAATCACTTGTATTATTAGGAAAATTAAGCAATCCAGAACCATTGTCAGTTACAATGTCTTTGTCCCTTTGGGACACTGTCCTGCGAATCAATGGTTTGAATTTTGACCATCCTGACGTTTCAGGTTCTGTATATGGAACCATTCTTGTTCCTGCTTACTTGACTAGTTCAAGCCTTCCAGAAGGCGACCTGTTTGCAACCTTTTCCAGTCGGAAACCCAAGTCCCAAGGCGTATTACATGCCTTTCATTATGACGAAGATTGGACCTTCTTTCTGAATGCCAAGTCTCTGGCTTCTGATAGAGCTATATGGCATGCTGAATTATCTTTTGATGACCAATGGGAACGGACATTGAGAATCAAGCATCTTTCTGGACACCTTGCCCTACAAGATTTAAACAGATATGTCAAAATTTTCTATGGCACGGACACACTATTGCCCGACTCCTCATTCATAATAGCGGAAATTGAAGGACATGGCTATATCCAAGACACAGTATTTGTAAACCTCAACATAACGGGTTTTCCCGTTACTACAACAACCAGACTCCGTGGGTTTGTAAATGACTCGCTATCCACTATGATTGCCTCAGAAGGCTTAGTGGACTTAACGCATTGGGCAGACACGACAACCATTGTGCAATGGGACATTCTGGCAGAAGTGAACAGACTTTTAACAGACAATCCTTTTTTAGATGCGGAAATAAGCCTTCCTTATGTTAAATATGAGCCCTATGAATTGAAAAACCTGTTCGTGAATTACCACGGAACATAATGAGACGCTTCCATAGATATCAAGTCATCCGATAACAACCTTGAAATTAAAAATATGACCGTTTTAGCTTCCATAAAAGAAGACACTCAGATATATGCCAAAGGAATGATTCCTATGATTAATTTATCATATTGGACAAACATAGATACTCCATTTTCCTGTGAGAATCTTAACTTGGAAGGGTCATTTTATAAAAGAGGGAAGCATACTCGTGCTACGCTAACTATGAGAGACTTTTCTCTTTCTTATGCAGATAATTATTCTGCGTTTAACGAATTGTTCTTAGCATATCATAGTGAAGGGAACAGACATAACCTTTTGGGTGATGCTCCGTGGATGAACTTTAACATTGAGTTTAGTGAGCCAGAGAAAGAGATTCCCTCCACAATTATTGATTCCCTATTCCTCGGTGGCTCATTGCTATTACCCGATGCTTTCGTACTACTACAAATTGATTCCCTACCCACTGTTGTCCAAAGCCTGTCAGGAATAAATATTCCAGATGGTTTACTCGTGAAGGTGAAAACAGACGAACATTCATACAATGCATTTGTAGATGCCCATACGATATATCTCAAAGACGCTGATTTAACAATAAAGAATTTGTTCATAACAGGGACACAGGACACACAGATTAACTGGCAGGTTTACACAGGAAAGATTATGTATCAGGACATTGTTGACTTGACGTATGTTCAAACCACATGGAAGGCATCAAAGGGGAAAGGCGAACTAATGTCCATAGTTAAGCCATCCGGCTATCCACAAATCTACTTTGCAGGGTCAATAAAACGAAATAATGACTTTTATGGTCTGGGCATTGATTCATTCAGTTTCTGGTATGCCGATTCGTGGTGGTTTGCAACTCCTTCCTACTGTGTTAACAATCAAGAGAAAAATAAGTTTTGTATTCCCCCTGTTAAATTGCGTTCTGAAGACGGCAAACGATTCATAGAGATTAATAACTTGCAGGAATGGTGGTCTGTAAAAGCACATAACTTTCCCTTAAAACCCATTCTACTTATTGCTCAGGCATACTCGGGATATGAGTTAGATGCCACACTTAATGCGAATGTCCGCTTTAATCAAAAGACTTATGAATTTGACTTTAATCCACTTGAATTGCGGGACATATATCTTGATTCCTTTGCACTTGGGACCTGGCAATTCACAGGAAGCATGAAAAAAAACATTATCTCCACAATGTGGAAAATCAATGGTGAAAAGACTGCTTCCATCTCTGGTGATATATCCAAGACTATGACTTTAAACATTTATAATCTTCCTCTTTCAATTGTGCAACCCTTCACGACAGGAATTATAGACTCCTTGGATGGTTACTTGAAAACAGACAATCCACTTGTGTTGGCATGGAAGGGTTATCCGTCTCTTAAAGGTGCTATTTTACTGAGAAACGGAAACCTATATGTTGATTTCACTGGCGTGAGTTATAAAACTGTCGGCACACTGAATTGCTTTGATGACAGTGTTGACATAACCCTTGTGTTAAACGACGGGTATGGTGGCTTAGGCACAATGAAAGGATATATGCTTCTCAACCCAATTGATAATCCCCCTTATAATTTGACAGTAACAACAAACAAGTTAAAAGCGATAAATACTGGACCTGAGCATAATTCCGATTATTATGGGAATGTAACTATCAAAGGCAATGTGACCCTTAAGGGCGATGCGACAATTTTTAGAATACTTATCAGAGAAGCCGAACCCATTAGACCATCTGAATTCTACATGCCCATTTACTCCGGACCATATGTTGATGATGAGTCAGACTTTATAATTTTTATTGACAGGGACAAGCAATTATTAGAACAAACAGAACAAACGGACGTGGGAGAGACCGAAAAAGAAGTTGAACCCTCTTCTCAATCAGACTTTGCATTGGAATTCTACAGCAAATTGGTCATGAACGATGGGCTCAGGGTGGTTATTCCCTTTGACCCTCCTGTTGGTGACATTCTTGAAGTGGTTGGCGAAGGATCCATTCAACTGCACTATACCCCAACAGGCGAATTCACTATGATGGGTGAATATAAACTAACGGGGGGGTCATATACTTTTAATTTCAAAAACTTACTCATAAGAAGGTTCAACATATCGGAAGGGTCTATCAGGTGGCTGGGCAGTCCCTATGACGGTGTCCTTGATATCCATGCAATATACACAGTCAGGACTCCAGCGACAAATCTGCTATTATACCGTCCTGGTGGGACAGATACCTCCTCGGCAATTAGATACGTAACTGCACAGGTGCACATGTTTATGAAGGGAACCCTTTCAAAGCCTGAGCTAACCTTCAAAATAGACGTATTGGAAGCGGATAATATACCTGAAATAAGGACGATAGTAAGACTCATCAATGCTGACCCTTTGGAACGGGACTATCAAGCCTTCAGCCTATTGGCAACCAATCAATTTGCTCCTCCCCGGCAAGGAGGTGGTGGAACGGTCAGTGGCGGTGCTCTCTATCACACGGTAAGTGAATTCATATCCCAGCAATTGACCAGTCTTGCACAGGAAATGTTTGGTGCCCAGGACCTTGAGCTGCATCTTGGCTATCAGAGTGGCACTGGATTGGAAGGAACCTCTTCAAAGGAATTCCAAGTTGCCATCAACAAAGCGTTTATGAACAAACGACTAATTGTGGACGTAACAGGGAATGTGCTTGTTGGACAGGACAATAATACGCGAAAAGGTGGTCCCCTCACAGGAAGTATGCAACTTGAATATCTCTTAACGAAAGACGGCAGATGGCGATGGCGCATCTATAGCCAAGCGTATCAGGACATAGGGGCAGAACGAAATAAAGTAAGGACAGGCACTGGCATACGATTCATTAAGCATTTTGACTCGTGGGAAGATATTATTCCTTTGTCCCAAGACACAACAAAGTCAAGTGACTGAAACAAAAGAAAACAAACCTATTTCCATCTCGTTGTGTTGTGAGACACTCTAAATCATGAAATAAACGGACCAAATAAATCCAAATGGCATATATGAAGGTGCATTAGTTATGTTCTGTCCGCTATATTTGAACTTTGTGTTGTAGGGCATCGTAGCCCCGAGTTTAAAGCCCCACAGAGGTTGGTTGGGACCCCACAATGCAAGGTGAAGCCCCAAGAAAACTGACTGGCTCATTAAATCAAAATTTGCTTTATTGTTTGTTGTGAGTAATGTTGAGGTGAATGTGTTGGGAACATTTGCGGGGGGATTGTGAATGCTTAGTACCATGCTATACAACTGCCATCGGACTTCAGCACCCACTCCAAATTTCTCTTTAATAAGAAAGAGATAACCGCTACCAAGAGACCATAAAAATCCTTGAGAACTAACATCACTTCCTGTGCTGGTGAGTGCCCAAATGCCCCCGGAACCAGCAGTTACATAAATTTTCCCCAAATGACCGACTATTTCCGTGCCAGCATGAAAGTGAATAAACGGCAAGTGCCCTTGAATCCCAACAGAAGACAACGCTTGATTTATTTGTTTTGTCTGAAACTGTGTAAATCCCATACTGAAGTTAACCCCACTGCCCCAAATCCCATTCTTGAGAGAACTTTCTTCAGCCAGAACAGACCCTAAAGACATTATTAATAATACAACAGCAAAAGCAATCCTTTTCAAATACACTTTGCCTTTTTATAGTTGCTAACAAATACTACAATATCTTAAGTTTCAGTAATAGATATATGTTATGATTTCTCATGCAATTGCAATCACTAAACCATTCTCTAATACTCGTTTATTTTTAAGTTTATTTTTAAGTATGCTCAATGGTTAGGTCTATCTTTAAGATATCTGACAAATCTGGTATATTTACACACACAAAAGCCTTGCGGTATGTCTGCGATTATTAACAAAGTAGAAACTCTGTGGTGGTATCTGTCCCGACCTTCTTATTCAGTGCAGTTAATTCAATTATTTAGACGATTTTTAAACAGGGAAAAAGAGAGAACTCGTTCTGAAGCGATGCGATGGTGCCAACAGGTGGCTATCCCAATGGAAGAAGTACTATACAAATTGGGAATAGATAAAATTGAATATCCATGGGAAGTTTATACTGATTACTGGCAAGAAGCGGAAAAGCGAGCCAAACGGGTGCCAATGGTGATGGGTGGTGCTGGTGCAGTAGAGTTTATATTCACGATAACTCGGGCACTCAAGCCTGTCCGATTGGTGGAAACAGGGGTTGCTTATGGGTGGTCAACCCTCGCTATGCTTCTGGGAACCTTAGAAACAGAGTCGGCACGGGTGATCAGCACAGATATGCCGTATCCTAAAATGGGTAATGAGCCATACGTTGGGTATGTAATCCCTGAGGACCTACGTCAACGATGGCTACTCATCAGAAAACCAGATATTCTGGCGGTTCCAAAGGCAATAAAACATTTTGGTGGGACGATAGATTTCGCCCATTATGACAGCGATAAATCATATACTGGACGCATGCTCACATACCCACGGTTATGGCAAGCCCTCCGAAAGGGCGGAATCTTTATTAGTGATGACGTTCAAGATAACATAGCTTTCAAAGAATTTTCGCATCAAATTGGTGTTGAACCTCTCGTGTTTGAATACAAAGGCAAATACGTCGGCGTGCTCAAGAAATAACTCCAAAACAATGCGGATGGTTATCTTCCTATTGGTTTTTCTATTAAGTTGCAAAACAAAGCATTACACCCCCGCTGTGCAAAATGTCAAGCCTGTGTTTTCAAGCATCTACAATAACCTCGGTTCAAGCGGTGTCAGTGCCAGCCTCGGATATGGTAGATTCTTGGCCCAAAAACACAACCCAACACCCTCACCTGCCCAGACATCACCCCAACATAAACCTTCCTTTTATATTTCCAATCTGCAAGCCACCGAAAACGAACTGCTCATTCCCGAAACAAAAGAACTCACAATCCAAGTTGATACCCCTCCCAAACAAAACGCTCATCAAGACACTCTTTTCAAAGCACAAAATGAAACCTACCAACCAACCGAAACCTTTGGCAAGCCTCGTTGTGGAATGCCCCAATTAGTCTTAATGATAGGACTTATTATATTACTTCTTGGAAGCCTTTTTGCTTTCTTGTTTTGGATTTCAAAAGCCTTGGCGCTAAAAATAATTTTCGGATTCGTTGGCGGAATACTGCTTCTGTTCGGTTTGCTTATCGTAATAAGGTTTTTCTTGGACCTATTCATTTGAGAGTTTCAAGCAATTATATATCCCTTTACTAACCTCAATCTCACTATAATTCTGCCATTTCAATTCGTATTCACGATTAAATTCTTAATGATTTTTGTCTGTTCTTTGTAACTTTTTCGGGATGTTTCCAACTATATTCCTTTCCAGTCTCTAATTTTAGCTCATCGTAAGGTAGAAAATCGTAATACTCAAGTTCCAGAATCTGAATCGCAGTCAATCCCAATAGTATCAAGGGATAGACTAACATTACTATATGTTTGCATACTTCAAAAAGCATTAAAATTGGTCAAAAAAATTGTTTTATCTTTGTAATACAATTTAATAAAAAAATTATGTCATTAAAAATGCAGGAATTTGTTGGAACTACAGTAAAATCAAGGGTTTATTGAAACAAGATGCGTTAATAAAATGTGCGTCCTCATAAAATTCATGCCCTGAATTCTGGGAAGCCCGATGGTTACTGGGATTGGTGCGTTGGGAGTCTCGTAAGTTGAATAAAGCATTTTAAAATGTATTAAATCATTAACAAAGAATTTGTATGTATATGTTTCTATGCAGAGTAGCTAACGGGTAACGAAAGGCTTTATTTATATTTTTAAACATGTTAGGTAATAAGGTATCGTATATAAACATGGTCAAATGGTTTGCTGTATTTTAGGCTCATATTAAAGTAAGCATGAGTTGAATTACCTTTGATTTTATAAGTTCTAAAGCATAAATTGTTGATTAGCAGACACTTATATACTTGATAATTGATATCAAACTATAAAATTCAAAAGTTTTTGGTTTGTTATTTATTATAATTGGTTCTACCTTAGAGGCAAAAAGACCTATGAGGAGGGCTATTGCAATGGCATGGCTTTTGTCCTCAATTCTCAGCGGTCAATCGAGGCATGTTGAAGCCGTGGTTCCCAAGAGCATTAACCAGTGGATTACTAGGGCTCCTGGTTCTACCATTACTGAACTTCCATCTGGAAAATTATTTGTTCCCTTAGACATGAAGGAGCGAACTGGTCTTGGATCGGTTCAAGATAGGCACTTCCATATTTTACATCCCGATGGGAAATTTGACACTGCTATTTATTTCACTTCCGCAGGAGGTAATTATATCAATTTTTTTACTTACTCATACATAATGGACAGTTCCGTAATAGCATATATAAACCCTGATGGGGACAACTGGGGATTTACGGGAAGAGTATTACTTGTTGATACTGCTGGAAATATTATCAAACAATTAACAGTTGGGTATCGTATGATGTTTACAAATCTTATACCTTATGATTCAATGAGGTTCATTACAGTTCATAGTTATGGTGCAAATAGTTATTCGTTGTTCATACTTGCTATTCTTGACACAGCAATAAATTGCTATAAGAGGTGGAGTGTAAATATGTCTTATAATTACAGGGTTGCGGTTTATCAAGAATCTGTTGATTCCGCATTTCTCGCTATCATGGGGGCTTCAGGTGCTAGTCCATTTAACGGTGGTGTCAATCTGGGATATATTAAGATGGATACTTCTGCGATGCAAGCAATCACATTCTGGTATAAGCATCCTTCGTATACAGAGATGTTCCCTGCCTTTAGATTTATAAAATTTAGCGATAGATTGCTTGTACATGGAGCTAGATGTGGATATAACGATGCTCCCTTAGTTCTTTATGCTATAGATAACAATGGGAACGTTAAATGGGTTAGAACATTCTCTGGGATATCAGCAGACGTACCAAAACTGTATAAGATAGACTCATCAACTTTTGCGTGTGTAGGACTTTTCTCAAATCCGTCAATTTTTGGTGGTCAAGACGGATACATTATTTTGATGGACACGGCAGGTAATCTTCTTAAGGCTATAGCTATTGGTTCCACTGGTTCAGATCAAGTTTCTGCACTTCATAGATTTTCGGATGGTTCTTTCCTTATCGGTGCCTCTACTGACTTCTTCACAATAAGTGGCAGCCGAAGCCCAGTATATATAAAAGCTGATCCAAATCTTCAATTTTCATGTGGGGGATTACACTGGAAAGACATAACGTCCTTACTTGATACTATGATAGATACAACTGCTTTTATTGATACCTTTATCACTTATACCTTGGCTAATCACACTTGTGCCTCTTATGATAATGGACAGAGGGTTTCTGTAACAAGCTCAGCTGATTCTTCATTCTTATGGTGGGACTCGGTTTATACGAAGGTGGATACTATTATTCCAGCTGTATGTAATGGGGATAGTGGAATGGTGGTATTAAGTACTGTCGGTGGTGCTAGCCCCTATGTATTCATATGGAGTACGGGAAGTGTGGATACCATTGATGTGGACACTGCTTTGTTGCAAGCGGGGTCATACACAGTGTTTGTTGAAGACGTTACAGGTTGTCGCTCGGATACCGATACCATTGCTATAATGGAGCCTCTGCCAGTGTCAGTGATTGTAGATAGCCTTACAAATATTCGGTGCTATGGGGATAGCAATGGATTGATTGTGGTAAGTGCTGTGGGAGGCAATGGAGGATATTTATATGTTTGGAACACGGGAGACAGTTCTAATTCTCTTCGCGACGCTCCTGCTGGAACATATATCGTTACCGTTACGGACAGTTTAGGCTGCGTAGGAACCGATACCATTGCTATAACGGAGCCTCTGCCAGTGTCAGTAATTGTAGATAGCCTTACAAATATTCGGTGCTATGGGGATAGCAATGGATTAATTGTAGTAAGTGCTGTGGGAGGCAATGGAGGATATTCATATGTTTGGAACACGGGAGACAGTTCTAATTCTCTTCGCGATGTTCCTGCTGGAACATATATCGTTACCGTTACGGACAGTTTAGGCTGCGTAGGAACCGATACCATAACGATTTCCCAACCTACCAAATTAACAGTTAGTATAGATACTGTTAATAAGCCTTTGCTGGTTGCTAATGCTAGCGGAGGAACAACGCCCTATGCATACCAGTGGAACACAGGAAGTAACACTGACACCACGACAGCTTCAGCCACCGGCTCATACTGGGTTCAAGTAACCGATAGTAACGGTTGTGTAGCAAGTGATACAGTGTTCGTCACTATAAAAGTTAATGAGGTTATTAAAATAGACAATTCTGATTGTAATATAAGAGTCATAGGAGAGAATCTGAATATTTTTTGTGAGGAGAGTATAGAGAAGGCAGTGATTATCTCATTTGACGGAAAAATAGTACAAAAGAGCAGAAGTAGTGGAAAATTTGTTGAAATCACTTTACCTAATAGGAATAATGAACCATATTTCATAATTCTTGAAACTGCTCACGGAAAGCAGATTTATAAGATAACAATTGTTAATTAGGGACACATATAGAACCTAAAATTGTAGGGCGATGCGCGGAGGGGATTGGTTTAAGGAGGTAAGCCTTAGGTTAGGGTTAATCGGATTGTTATTTGGATTTTCATGTTATTTTAATGCCAAGGGGCAAGGGGGATACATGTGGCATCAGAAACAAGCATATCCCAGAATAGGTTTTCATTCTTCAGATATGATGTTAGATAATTCTGAGTTTTTGTTTTGTGGCATAGATAACGAGTATAATTCTTTTCCACAGAAAGTTGTTTTGACAAGGGTTAGGGAAGACGGAGCTATATTAAGCAGTAAAGGTATTAAATCGGTAAACTACGAACTCTTGGGACCATGTTATGTTAGGAAGACAGGACAAGGGATTATGGTAACTGTATCGGCAGCGTACATAGACCCTGTTACCCCGGGACATACCAGAAGAGATATAGCACTTTTTGCTCACGACCTCACTACAGACTCTGTTAACTGGTTTATCGTAATCCACGACGTCCAAGACGCTAGTGAAGCCATTCTAGGTAATATTGAAGCAACATGGAGCGGAGGTGAAGACACTGTTTTTGTTCCAATAGTTGTTTCCAATGCTAGCACGGGGAACTCTTCTGTTCATGTGTTTGCCTTTAAGGTCTCCGATGGTTCCCTCATTTGGAAGACCTCATTCAAATGGGGTAATGTTGAACTGGGGCGTCCAAGAGGTATAACATTGCAAAACAATAAAGTGATAGTATATTACGGCACAGACAGGTATGGTGCTAATCGCGGTGTTCATATTGTTGTATTAGATTATGCCACTGGGAATATATTGAATACTGCTTCTGTGCTTCCTTACTGGGGTACTTCTCAATTAGACCTTTATAATGTTAGGGACCTTGGTGGAGGAAGATATTTATTAGTCGGGACACACAGACCTTACTGGATTTTCAGGATGCAACCCTTTGCAGCGTTGATGAGACTAAATCCTTCTAACAATTTAATAGAATGGAAAAGGACTTTAAATTATGCACCTGGCAGTGGAGGTTTTTTTGATGCGATTGAAGTTGGGGGGACTGAGTGGTGGCTTGTGGGTACGCAAGACAGTTCAATCTTTAATCCCTCTTCCAGTGCAGTAGTGATTGCTCACATCAATAGTTTGGGTTCTGTCCTCAAGGATGTGTATATCTATCCATCTCCTTCAAATATAATACGTAATCGGTTTTCAAATGGGGGGCTAAACAAAGGATTGTTTTATGTCGAAGAAACGGAAATAGTAAAGCTTAACGATAGTCTTGAACTTAAATGTGCAGGGTTAAGTGTGCTTAGCAATATCGCTAATGATGGAGACATCGACTCTTTAATTATAGCTGATGTTGATAGTATTGATTTTAGTGACCCTTGGACCACGTATCAAATTACACAGTTGTCCAATACCTCAATTCAAGTTGTTGATTTTACCGATACTATTAGACAGTTAATGAATTTAGTTACAGATGGCATTGTTTCTGTCAATTTAGATACTATAAGTGGATTTCGTTGCCCTGGGGATTACGGTTCGGTATACATTAATGTTTCTGGAGGTAATCCTCCATATCTTTACACTTGGTATGATGATACGGACACTAGTTCAGGAGTTAACCTCAGTGTCATAAGTACGGACTCTGACCTAGTAAATATGCCGCCTCCTACCGATTCGTATTTCTACGTTAAAGTTGAAGATAATATGGGGTGTACGGGTTGGGACACGATTGATCCGAGAGCTCCAGATTCTATTAGAGTAAGCGTGGGGATAGTGTCAGGAGGAAACTGCTATTATGATAGTTTATATAAAATAGAAGTGACGGTGAGGGGAGGTACGGCACCTTTCAACGTAGATTTGCTTAATGGAAGTGGACAGACTGTACGTAGTGGGAGTATAGGACCAAGTAGAACACTCACCTTAGATAGTATCCCTCCAGGCACCTACACCCTTAGTATTTCAGATGGCCGTGCTTGTAATAAAGACACATCTATAGTTATTCCAGCTCCTCCTCCACCTATCAACATAGATTTGGTTTTTCTTAAAAATGTTACATGTGCTGACTCGTCGGACGGGAGGATAGAGGTTAGTGCTACGGGAGGCACAGGACCCTTGTCTTATGTGTGGATAGATTCTAATAACAGAGTTGTGGGCACAGGACCTGTATTAAGTAACATTGGAGGAGGTACTTATACAGTCAGAGTTAGTGATGCTAATGAATGTGTTGCTACACAGACGTTTACTGTTTATGAACCACCAAAGCTAAAAGTCCTCCTCGATTCTATAACTGCCCCGGAATGTGCTACAAACCAAAACGCAGGTAATATCTTTATTACTGTTGAGGGGGGTACGCCACCGTATAGCTTTCTCTGGTACCCTGACGGATACCAAGGAGAA
>JAJRPU010000175.1 GCA_024280615.1 Bacteroidota bacterium
ATGCACTGGCTGCTGGAGAAGGAGCCCCTGTTTACAGGAGAACATGGCGGGAAGCAGACTACCGCTTTGAAGTCTTGAAGTTTAATGCCGCCCAGGTCCCTATTCCAGACTGGAACGAAATGTTTGAAATAGCTAAGGAATTAGTAACAAACCCGACAATAGCATCTAAAAAGCCCATCATAAGGCAATATGACCATATGGTTCAAATTGGGAACAAGAACGCATGGGAGGCTTTTGATGCTGCAATAATGAGAGTGCCTTATTCAAGTGATAAATTCATTGCTGTAACAACAGATTGCAATCCTTATTATGTTTATGCAGAACCATATGTTGGGACACAGATAGCCGTCGCTGAAGCTTGTCGGAACATAGTTTGTAGTGGAGGAGAACCAGTGGGGGTAACTAACTGCCTAAACTTTGGTAATCCCTATGACCCACGGGTCTATTGGCAGTTTGTGAGGGCTGTTCAAGGAATGAGAGATATTTGCCGGCAGTGGCAACTTCCCATCACTGGAGGAAATGTAAGTTTCTATAATCAATCGGAGGAAGGTCCCATAATGCCCACGCCAGTAATTGGAATAGTGGGCATAGTTAAAGAACCGGAGAAAGTTGTCTCAATGTCTTTCAAACAGGTAGGCGATATAATTGTGCAAATTGGTCCAATGATTGACGATATTGCCTCTTCACAATATCTAATTTTTCATTATGGAATAAGATATAGCCCTGTTCCAGTGTTTGATATTCAGGTGGAGAAGAGGGTTCAAGACTTCATCGGGATGCTGATTGAAAAGCAATTAATAAAATCTGTACACGACCTTTCGGAAGGTGGTTTATGGATTGCCCTGATAGAAAGTGCTATTTACGGAAATAAAGGGTTTGAAATTAAATTGCCCGAAGATGGTCGCATAGATGGGTTCCTGTTTGGAGAAGCCCAGAGTAGAGCAATTGTAACAGTTAGTGAAGATAATTTGCATAAGTTGATGGAGTTAGCACGCGAATATAAAGTTCCTGCATATACTCTTGGGACCGTTACAGAGAAAGAAATCCGCATTAACGGACACGATTGGCAGGATGTCATCTTATGGAAGGAACTCTATGAATCTGCCCTTGATAAGTATTTTGATTAAGTCAAATAGGAAAGTAAATTCTACGGTTCCATAGAATTTTTATTGTTTTTTTCTACTCTGCGTCCACTGTCGGACTCGGTGCTACACTGTGGTTGTTAAAAAGCTATGCCTTTTACCCGTCAAGTGCTTATCTTTGAACATAAATCAAAGGAATATGTCTTGGGAAGGTCTTATTGAAGATAATTTTGACAGGTTTGTTGAGGAATTAAAAGAGTTTTTAAAGATTCCATCTGTTAGTGCCGACCCACGCTTTAGAGATGATGTCTTTGAATGTGCCGATTGGCTGGTTAAAGCGATTAAGAACGCAGGTGCTGACAGGGCAGAACTTATACCAACAGAGAAATATCCTCTTGTGTATGCCGAAAAAAATGTTGATGAGAACGCCCCTACAATATGGATTTATGGACATTATGATGTTCAACCGCCTGACCCTATTGACCAGTGGACAACCCCGCCTTTTGAACCGGATATTAGGGACGGTGCCATTTACGCTCGTGGTGCCAGCGATGATAAAGGACAATTGTATATGTATGTTAAGGCACTTGAACTACTCAATAAAACAGGAAAACTTAAATATAACCTTAGATTTTTGATTGAAGGTGAGGAGGAGATTGGGTCGGAAAACCTTGAGAAGTATATCCTGCAGAACTATGACTCAATGAAGGGCGATATGGTCCTTGTCTCAGACACCGCTTTGCCCGGTCCCGAAACCCCGGGAATTACTGTTAGCCTGCGAGGAATTTGCTACTTTGAAGTGTCTGCCTATGGATCGTCCCACGACTTGCATTCAGGAACCTATGGTGGTGCTGTTCAAAACCCTGTTCACGCTATCGCTCATTTGATAATTGCTTTGAGGGACCCAATTACCGGCAGAATAATGATTCCAGGATTCTATGACAATGTTAAGGAATTGGACCCAAAAGAAAGAGAACTGGTCCGGAAAGGTTCATGGAACGACGAAGAAATAAAGAAATCGTTGGAAATTGATGCTTTGATCGGGGAAGCGGGCTTTTCGCCTTTTGAATCCGCAACCATCAGACCATCAATGGATGTCAACGGTATCTGGGGAGGCTACATAGGAGAGGGTTCTAAGACAATTATTCCATCTCAAGCACACGCTAAAATATCATTCAGACTGGTTGCTAACCAATCTTGGCAAAAAGTTAATGAAGCATTTAAAAAATTTGTTGAAGATTTCAAGATTCCGGGAATCAGGTTTGAAGTGAAGACTTTCCACGGCGGAGACCCGGTTAAGACACCCCTTGACTTCTGGGGCTATCAAAAAGCCGCTCATGCAATGGGGCAAGTCTTCGGAAAGAAACCAATTCCCTTATACACAGGAGGGTCAATCCCTGTCTTAGCCACTTGGCAACGCAAAACTGGTATGCCGCCTATCTTAATGGGATTCGGACTAGAGTCTGATCGTATCCATGCCCCAGATGAGCATTTTAATTTAGGTCTATTTAAAAAGGGAATAAATACCATATGTA
>JAJRPU010000176.1 GCA_024280615.1 Bacteroidota bacterium
CTAAGGTAGGAAGCCATAGGTATGAATAAGGTGGTGTTCCGTTTACCACGGAAATTTGTATAGCACCGTCATTATCTCCAAAACAGGATACGTGTTTTATACTATCCAGGTTTATTGACGGGTGTAAGTTATTGAAGCCAACAGTGAACATAGTCGTTGTCATACATCCATTTGCATCATATACTGTAAGTGTGTATTGTCCGGGTGGTATCTGCAGGGCATCCTTTGGGTCATCGGTTCCTGGGATATGATTCCAGTCATATGAATAAGGGGGTGTGCCACCAGATGGATAAACTAAAATTTTTGCATCAGAGGAGTTAGAACATGTAGCATTGATAACTGTATCGTTTATTATTAGTGGATTTGGTTGAAAAACATATATGCTAAAGGTGTCTGTACATCCCTGTGAATCAGTTACAACAACTGCGTACATCCCTTGAGTTAGATTGTTAACGTCTTCGGGGTCATTAGTTCCTGGGATATGGTTCCAGTCATAGGAATAGGGAGGTATTCCACCATAAACAGTAATGTCGATGCTTCCATTGGAATCTCCGTAGCAAGAGACGTGTTGTATCTGCTTAGATATATGTAGTGGAGTGAGTAGGGCTACTGTAAAAGTATCGGTTATGTTACATCCCACTGAATCAAATACAGTAAGTACGTAAATTCCTGTATCTAAGTTGTAAATGGAATCGGGATTATTAGGTCCTGGTATATGATGCCAATCGTAGGTATAAGGCGGTACTCCTCCAGTAGCCACAACATTAATAGTTCCATTTGCCCAACCCCTACAGGAAACATCATGCACAGTGGCAGAAAGCTTGAGAGTGTCCGGAGAAGGAATAATATACGGTCCGGTTACTATTAAACAGCCATTAGCGTCCGTTATTGAATCAGCATATGCTCCTGCAGGTATATTAATAAGGTCTTCACTGTTACTAAAGCCGCCATTCCAATTGTGATAATAAGGAGGTGTTCCACCACTTACTGTGATATAGATAAATCCATCTGGTGTATTGAAGCAAGATAGACTATCTTTTATACTGTCTAAGGAAACAGATAGAGGAGGAGGTTCATAAACCACGTATTGGTTTGTAATTATTTTACATCCTTGGGCGTCTGAGATAGTGTCCCAGTACACTCCTGCCGGAATATTGACAAGATTTTGGTTGGTATCTCCAGTGTTCCACAAATGAGAATAGGGGGGCATGCCACCAGCTACTTGTATGTAAATCGCACCTGTTGAGTCTCCATTACATAATACTGAGTCTATTTTAATTAGTGAGGCTTTGAAATCGGCACAAGGACCGAACGAACCACACCCTTGTCTTATATATTGAGAGTCAACTTTTAATGTATCAGGAAATATGTAAAATAATGTAGTTGTAGTATCGATATTATTTACTGCTCCCCTACTCATTACCGGTGATGTGGACAGCAATGCAACACTGTCTCTAATAATCACAATATCGCAGGAGTCCATTAGCCCCATTTCATTTAATTCAATTATTACAATATCGTTATCTAATGTTGAGCCGAAGGGTGTGGTAGCAGATATCAAAATGGTATTCCTTTGTGAATATGTAACATCCATGAAATTGAAATCAAATTGGAAATTGTTTCCAGTAATGAGGCTGGACCAAAGCAAATTGCCTAATTTGTCAAGTCTTACTACTAATAATCCTTGCACTATTATTCCAGTATCAACAGCACCAGGTCCTATTAAGATAAATCCACTATCAGGAGTCATAGTCATTGCTCCTATTATCTCGTTATTTGTGGGAGTACCAATCCTTCGTGACCATAGGATACCTCCTGCACTATCTGTTCGTATGACATAGAAATCGTAATTTGAAGTAGTATTATCTCTAAAACTACCACCTAATAGAAAACCGTTGTCTGGAGTTTTAAGTAAATCATATCCTTGAAGTGCACCATTACCATCTTGATATACTATGGTTTGTATTAAATTTCCAAGAGGGTCAAGGAACACTAAATACATTCCTTCTCCTATTCCATTAGTTGTTCCAAACACGACATACCCACTGGTAGTTAATGCTGTTGCGAATGCCTCGTCATAAGCGGGGCTCCCTATAAAACGCTTCCACTCAATACTTCCCGATGAATCAAATTTGTAAACAGCCATATCTCCATACCACGTATCAAATTTCTCGCCTATGCCAACTGCTAAAATACCTTTATCTACAGTTTCTATTACGTCGTTTATCTCATCAAAAATGTTACTTGTAGAGGTTTTAAATATAAATGCCCATTGTTTATTCCCAACAGAGTCAACTTTAGCAACCATAGATTGCGTAGAATAGAATATTGAATAGTAGGTTGTTGCTCCTCCTACAACAAACGAACCGTCAGAAAAGCGTTTTAGCGAATTGATATAAGATGGACTGAAGCCTCGTGCCCATATAATTTCTCCAAAGATATTCGTCTTTAGGATATAACCGTGTCGCTTGCTATTAGTGTCAATATACGTTCCAGCAACTACAATATCATTATTGTGAGTTTGAAGCATAGTGCTAGCATAGTCTGATGTCCCTGAATATCCCTCTATAACGTTGATTCCTGTTTGTGCGAAGGCACCTTGCAACATACAGGATATACAAGAAAGAAAAACAATAGTCATAGTAATTTCTATAATGCTATTTGTGCCCTTTCTCATCTTACTTTATTTATTTTCCATTTAACTATATCGTCTTCACTTTGTGTAGTCAAAACAATCAAGTAATTAGCTGCTGGTTCGCGGAGCGTGAGAAATACTTGAGCATCATTAATTCCAAACCTTTCTAATTCTTTGCCATCTAAGGAAATTACCTTAACTATTCCCGACACCTTCTTGTTGCATGTGATTAAATAGCGACTGGGAGTTATGGGTAATAATCGGCACTTCAGCGAATCCTGAACACCAAAATACATGGAGGTTATCGTGATATAAATGCTATCTGAGGCTTCGCATCCATTATAGTCAATAGTAAGTAGACGATATACGCCCGATTGGTTAATCACCAAGGTATCGGCATATAAGGTATCCATCCATATATGTGTGTATGAAGGTGTTCCGCCGTTGGCGAATGCGACCAGTTCAGTATCGGAAATAGGCACTATGGCTGTTGTAAGGGAGTCCGGTTGTGACAATGTTATTGTGATTGAATCTATGCATAAGTTAATATCGTAGACAGTAGCACTATAAGTCCCTGCAGGAACAAATGCTAATACAGGTGCCTTATCTCCAGTATTCCATTGGTATTCATACGGAGGAGTTCCACCGATTGCCGTAATAGAAATAGAACCTGTGGAATATCCATAGCATTCGGGTTCAATAATAGAGGCTAACTGTAGCTGTAGTGGGTCAGGTTGCGACAAATATATAGATTTAGCAGCATAACATCCTCCTGCATCAATAACATTGACAGTATACAATCCAGAAGGTATGTTTTGTAGGTAATTAGAAGTGTCGGCACCGGTCCAATAGACGAGATATGGAGGGAGGCCACCCTTGACAGCCACACTCAATTTACCAGAAGAATCTCCGAAACATAAAGGTTGTTCAGCTGTAAACAATATCAGTATAGAATCAGGTTCTTTTATTTCTTTCCAATTGAATCCTGAACACCCATTATTATCTTGAACTTCTATTATGTAGAGTCCCGAGGGTAGGGAGTTTATCACTGAGGTTGTGGCTCCCGTGTTCCATAAGAAAGAGTAGGGGGGTGTTCCTCCATAGGCAGAAGCCCAGATTATACCATTGGGTAAGGTTGCACAAGTGGAATGTTTAAATGAATCTATATTTACCGCGGGGGCTCCGGGGTCATTGATTGCCATGGTGTCGGTTATATAGCACCCTGCCGTGTCCCATATCTCAACAATGTAGACGCCTGCTTTTAAACTATCGTTCAATCTGGATGTATCTCCATTGGACCAATGGTAGCTTACCGGTCCTATGGTTCCTCTCACAAACACTTCTATTGATGCATCTTGCGAACCACATGTGGAAGGAGGTATAATCCTCATAGAATCTATATTACAGCGGCAAGAATCCGAAACCGTAAATCCACTGGTTCCTCTACAGCCATATCTATCAATAGCTGTTACCACGTATGTTCCTCCTGTAAATAGCTTTCTTTGAGACCCAAGCTTCATATCATTCCAAATGTAATGATATGGCGTCATGCCCCCATAAGCATATACTGATATAAATCCGGGACTATCACATGTTGGAGGTACTAAGGAGTCCAAAGCAATCTTTACATCGGCTCCGTCTGGAAGATAATAAGTAGCAAAGGCTTTACATCCCATGACATCCTCTACCCTGGCTAAATAAGCTCCTTGCATAAGCCCAGAGGCTGTTGTTCCAGTATCTCCATTACTCCAAATAACGTTGTAAGGGGGTGTACCGCCATTTATTTTGATTGTTATTTGTCCGTTTGCATCGCCCTTACATACCGGAGGTTCATATCTATCAAGAGACACCCTTAGTGGAGGAGGCTCTGATATTGTCCACGGACCTCCTGTACCCACACAGTTAAGGGCATCCACTACCGTAACGTGATACCTTCCACTACACAGGTTGGACCTATCTTCTTGCATAACACCGTCACTCCATATAATTGTATATGGTGGATTTCCCCCCTGAATAGATATATCAATTACTCCGTCGCAGGAGCCTGTACAAGATACATCAGCTAAGAAATCCCTATTAACTGTTGGGGCATTGGGAGTAACTAAAAAGGCTATACCAGAGGTTGAACAGCCCTTAGCATCGGTAACAGTGACTCTATAAACTCCACCGAAGAGGTTCGTAGCAGTAGCCGTTATGTGTCCACTGGACCAAGAATAGGAATAAGGAGGTGTGCCTCCAGAGACATATACGGTAGCGGAGCCATCGTTTACGCCACAAGCAGATGGGTCTTGAACAGAAAAGCTGTCAATAGTGGGTCCCTGACCCCCACCAACTGTAAAATAGAAGGTTTCAAAACAACCTAATGGGGTTTCTATCTGTAGAGCATAATTTCCTGCAGGTACCCCTATCAAGTCTTCATTATGAGATAGAGTTGCATTATTATTCATAGCAATCCATTCATATCTGTATGGACCACCTGCTCCACTACTAACAGTAACATAAATAGCTCCGTCGCTCAAGCCAGGACAGGATTCATCTACGATACTGTCAACCGAAACAATAATTGAATCTAATACATTTATCGTAAAGGATTGAGAAACTTGACAATTCATCGCATCTTTCACCACAACTGTATATGTCCCTTTTTCCAAGTTAGTAATTTTGGTTCCGAAACCTAAGTAGTTATTCTGGTTATCATACCATCTAATTCTGAGTGGTGGTGTGCCGCCGAGGACCTTCACCTCTATTGAGCCGTTTTGCGCTCCTTTGCATGTCTCGTCTGTCTTCTTTTTAAGGGAAATTACTATTGGTTCTGGGGCATTTAAGTTCACGGAACAATAAGAGACGCATTCTTGGGCATCGGTAATTCTAACTGTGTAGGTGCCTGCTGGCACATTCCTCCGTTCCTGGGAAGTAGAACCATTGTCCAGCCATAAATAGGAATAAGGAGGTGTGCC
>JAJRPU010000177.1 GCA_024280615.1 Bacteroidota bacterium
AGGAATGGGAACAGATGCCGGTGCCCCTTAAGGAAACAGCAATATATAAGCAGTTAATTGAATGACTTCGTTATAACCAAAGATATGAAGAAAAGGGTTGCTATTCTTGGTACCACGGGGTCCATAGGACAACAAACCATAGACGTCATTAGACAATTCCCTGAACTATTTGAAATAGTGGCATTAACAACTAACTCCAATGTAGAGTTGCTCTGGAAATATGCATGCGAATTCAACCCTAGATATTTAGGAGTTTCAGAACAGGCTTATACTATAGCCCGAGAATTATTATGCAACAGCGAGTCTGCTTTACTATCTGGGAAAGACTATCTTTCAACCATAGCAACCCTTCCAGAGGTGGACATTGTTGTAGTTGCAGTGGTTGGCTTCGCAGGGTTAGAACCAACTATCAAAGCCCTTGAAGCAGGCAAGACGGTTGCTCTGGCTACCAAAGAAGCCCTTGTTGTAGCAGGTCAAATTATAACTTCTATTGCTCAGAATGGGCAATTGGTCCCTATTGATTCAGAGCATTCAGCGGCAATGCAATGCCTCATAGGTGAAAGGCATCAAGACGTTGCTATGTTATATCTTCCGGCGTCTGGCGGCCCCTTCCGTGGATACACATACCAGCAGTTAAAGAACGTTACTGTTGAACAGGCTTTAAAACATCCTAAATGGAATATGGGACCTAAAATAACTATTGATTCGGCAACGCTTATGAATAAAGGTCTTGAACTAATTGAGGCAGTGCATCTTTTTAGCCTAAAGCCAGAACAAGTCAAAGTTGTTATCCATCCGCAAGCCCTTGTCCACGCAATGGTGTTGTTCCATGATGGTAGTATAAAGGCTCAGATTAGCAAACCAGATATGAGAATTCCAATTGCTTTAGCATTAGCATATCCCCAACGATTGCCTTTGAATATTCCAGAACCTTCCCTTGAGGAACTGTCCAGCATTTCATTTGAGGAACCTGATGAAGAAACATTTAGAGCATTACGATTGGCTCGTCAAGCAGTGAAGGAAGGAGGAGATAGACCTTGTGTGCTCAATGCAGCTAACGAAGTGGCAGTAAATGCATTCCTAAATAGGAAAATTCCTTTTACAGCAATTGTTGAAGTGGTTGAAGAAACCCTCAATAAATTGCCCTTAACTCCAAAGCCAGACCTTAAGACACTGCATAAAATAGACCTACAAGCAAGACAGGTAGCGCAAGAAATAATTACAAAAATCAGCAAGAGATGACAGATGGACTCATAATGGCAATACAAATAATAATGGCTTTGTCTTTGTTAGTTTTTATTCACGAATTAGGGCATTTTCTATTTGCACGACTTTTCGGAGCCCGTGTAGAACGATTCTTCCTGTTTTTTGATGCCTTTGGAATAGCATTATGGAAGAAAAAAATAGGGGATACTGTATATGGAATAGGATGGTTGCCCCTAGGAGGATATGTTAAAATAGCAGGTATGATTGACGAATCATTAGACACAACGTCTCAACAAAGCGACCCTAAGCCTTGGGAGTTCAGAAGCAAACCAGCCTGGCAAAGACTCCTAATCATCCTCGGAGGAATACTCTTCAATATTATTGCAGGTTTTGTCATTTACGGTTTCTACTTGCTTAATTACGAAAAAACATATATACCCATAGAAGCATTAAAACCAGAAGGTCTTTATGTCTACGATGCAGGTAAAAACCTTGGACTACAAACCGGCGACTTAGTAATCGCTATTAACAATAAGGAGGCACACAGATTGAAAGACATTGCAGGCATAAGAATGAACTTTGCTCAAGACTTCACTGTCCTGAGAAACGGAAACACTATCCAAGTCGAAGTTCCTGACACAATCCTGATGATGGACTACATACAAAAACACGGAATCCTTTATAGACCCTACAAAGTGGCACTTCAAATAGATAGCGTCTTGCCTGATGGACCAGCAGCAAAAGCTGGCTTGCAGAAAGGCGATACCATATGGCGAATAAATGACGTTCCCATATTTGAGATTGATATGCTACCCAAATTCCTTGAATCATTTAAAAACGACACTATAAATGTGGTAATAAGAAGACAAGGAAAGCTCATATCAAAAACAGCATATATTGACACTTCTGGACGCCTCGGAATCCTTATACAGCCAATACTACTATACCCACGAGAAGAATACTCAATAGGAAAATCATTTAAATATGCACTCATTGAAAGCATGGAATTCATATATTACAATGCAATTGGGCTTGGCTACATAATTTCAGGAAAAGTTTCCGCGAAAGAAAGCATCCACAGTCCCATCGCCCTCGCACGTCTCTACGGCAGCGAAATAAACTGGGGCAGGTTCTGGCGACTAACAGCACTCATATCTCTCATCCTTGCCTTCGTCAACTTCCTTCCAATTCCAGCCCTTGATGGAGGCTACGCCTTATTAATTCTTATTGAAATGATAACAGGATACAAGCCCGGACCTAAATTTATGGAATACTTTGTCAGGGTAGGCTTGATATTGCTACTTCTTCTAATGGGTTATGCTTTCATCAAAGACATAATTGTTTTAATTTTAGGAGGATAAGAGATAAAAAATAGGCAGTGTAATGAAGAGGCTAATTAGTTCAATACTAATTGCACTACTTGGCTATAGCACCATGGCACAGGAAGCTTTAGAACCCGACTTTGAAGACTTTGGTACAGAAGAAATTACTACACCATCACGGGAAAAACCAAACAATAAAACTCCATCAAATCAGACTCAACAACAAGATTTAGTTATGCCAGATGACGAAAACCCGCCCGAGAAAACTCATATTAACATTCAACTTCCAGCAAACAAAAAATACAGTAAAGTGATGATAATCCCTTACAACCCTAATATGTATTTCTCCGATGCAGATGACGCCATTGCAAAAGCAAGCAATAAGACTCCCGAGGAGGTCCGAAGAATGTTCAGGCAAGGTATTGCTTACGATGTGAGCATTAGAATCCTTCCAAGATACCCCATTAAGAACATGCTCTATGACACCTCACAAATGGCACAAAGAGACCTCTACCTCATCTACAAAAACATTTCCTATCACAAAGCAGAAAGTCCATCATACAAGAAAGACGAGGAAAACAAACCTAACGACATAACAAGCGGAGAGAATCCTATCGTGCAATCAGCATCGTTGAAAGAATATATAGCCGCTGAAGCCCCCAAACAAATGCTGCAATATCTGTATGAGACATACGGAACTGACCTTTTTGTTTTTATTAATCAGTTTGACCTCGTAACTAACTATAAATACTGCACGGACAGAGCAATAAACAATTTCACCAGGGACGTGATAGTTCACTTCTCCATCTATGACAAAGACGGTAATTATCTTTATGGAGACGCAGTTAAAGTTACATTCAATAAAAACACCAATCACATAGACGAAATAATCCTACACAACTTTCCTGTAATAGCAGACTACATAGCCAAACACGTTCCCGGAAAGGCTTCCCCAACTAAAGAAGAAAAACCTGAAGAAAAACCAACCATAAAAGAGAAGAAAACCACCTCTCCCTAATTAATCAATTTTATTTACTTTTGCCATTAAAACAACTACAAATGAAGAAGGCAATTGTATCATTCATCGGCGGCTTATTGATGATAACAGCTGTTACCATATTAGCACAAGACACAGACACCGCACAGGCAACTCAGGACACAACTGTTCAAACAACAGAACAGGTTCAACAAGAGGAACAGCCGGCTCAAGAACAAGCTGCTACACAACAGACAGAACAACAAGCCCAAGGGGAAGAAGAGTTGAAAGGACACGCACTCCTCCTACACTACTTCCTCCAAGGAGGACCCACTTTCATGGGCATAACCCTTCTAACTCTTATTCTGGGTTTAGCCTTCGCAATTGAAAGAATCATAGTAGTTTCCCTCGCAGGCATAAATACTGAAAAATTGATCAGGCAATTGGATGATGCCTTAGCAAACAAGGACCTTGCCCAAGCAGAGGAGATACTCAAAAAAGCACCTGGTCCGCTACCAAAGGTCCTGCTGGAAGCACTCAAAAGAGTGGAGGATGGATTTGATATTGTTGAAAAAACTATTGAGGCACATGCTTCGGTAGTAACAGCAAGACTGGAAAGAAACATGGTCTGGATTTCCCTGTTCATAGCCATTGCCCCAATGCTTGGCTTCATGGGAACAGTGATCGGTATGATTCAAGCATTTGACGCCATTGAAAAAGCAGGAGACATATCCCCCTCCCTCGTAGCAGGAGGTATTAAGGTAGCTCTCCTAACAACATTACTCGGTCTTATCATCGCTATAATCCTCCAAATCTTTTACAACTACATAATGTCCAGAATTGACGAAATAGTTACTGACTTAGAAGACTTAGCAACAGCATTCGTTGACATGTTAGTCAGATACAAAATAGTCCAAAAATAATCTCACTATGACAGAAGCAGGAGGCCTCTTTTCCAACTACGCAAATGAGCTCTTGAGAATCGCAGAAATCCTATTAGGATTAGGAATAGGAGCAATAGCCTTCTCTTTGCTTATCAAAGCCATCAGAACCCCTAAATCTTTCCTTCAACTGTTGGGAGGCATTGCTATACTAAGTATAATTTACGGTGTTGCTTACGCCTTGCAAGGAAGTGACTTGCCTGCTCAACTACTCGGATATGGATTGGATGGCTCTACTATAAGGTTGTTTGGTGCAATGCTTATTACCACTTACATACTTGGTGGCTTAAGCATCTTGCTACTCATCATAGGCGAACTTAAACGGCTTTTTACATAAGGAATTAGCGCCATGCCAAGACAACAAAAAAAGAGGGAACTTCCTGAAATCAACGCTGCTTCAATGGCAGACGTCGCATTCCTGCTACTTGCTTTCTTCCTTATGACTACAACTATGAATATTGACAAGGGAATTATGGTTAAACTTCCTCCTTGGGACCCAGAGAACATAATTGATGTTAAGATAGCAGACCGGAACGTCTTCACTGTGCTTGTTAATGCAAGAGACGAACTGCTGGTTGAAGGAGAACCTATGGATGTTGCTAAACTCAGAGAAGCAGCCAAGGAGTTTATTGCCAATCCATATGGAAGACCAGACCTGTCAGAAAGCCCACAAAAAGCTGTTATCTCTCTCAAAACAGACCGTGGAACCTCTTATAACATGTATATCACTGTATACAACGAATTAAAAGCTGCCTACAGAGAGCTAAGAGACGAAGCAGCAATGAAGAAATACGGCGTTCCTTTTGATAAATTACCGCCTGACAAGCAGAAGGAAATACGAAAAATGTACCCAATCAAGATTTCCGAAGCTGAACCAGAAGCAATCGGTGAACAAATTAGTAACTAATGATAAGAAAAAGACAAACAGGGTCTAAAAGAGCTCCAACTATATCAACCGCTTCCTTGCCAGACATTATCTTTATGCTCTTGTTCTTCTTTATGGTTGCTACAGTTTTACGAGAAACCACATTAAAAGTACGTGTTATTGTTCCTGAAGCAACCGAACTGCAAAAACTGGAAAAAAAATCACTGGTTAGCTATATATACATTGGTCCACCAATGCCTCAGTATGTCCAGCAATATGGAACAGCTCCTAGGATACAACTGAATGATGTTATTGCTGACATAGATGATGTAATTCCTTTTGTAGAGAGCGAAAAGGCTCAATTGCCAGAAAAACTGCAACCTTTTATGACCATCTCTTTGCGGGTGGACACAGGCGTCAAAATGGGAATAGTAACAGATGTAAAACAAGAACTCAGAAAAGCAAACGCTCTAAAAATAAACTATTCAGCACGCAAGAGAGTGCATGAACTATGATACCCTCTATGACTGGCTCCCCAGGTTTAGTATTTTAATCCCGACATGGAATAACCTTGAATACTTAAAGTTATGTGTTAGGTCTATTAAGGAAAATAGTATCTTTCCTGACCATGAAGTATTAGTTTTTGTTAACGAGGGGACTGATGGAACCTTAGAATGGGTTAAGGATAATCGGATTAAGTACTTGCACTCTATAGAAAACGTGGGAATAGCAAGGTCGGTAAATCAGCTTGCAGCTCTTTCAACAGCACCTTTCATAATTTACTTTAATGATGATATGTATGCCCTTCCGGGATGGGACTGGGAGCTTGCCCAATGGGTCCATTCCTTTGACCATGACAGGTTCGTTCTGTCAGCAACAATGATTGAGCCCATTGACACAGGCAACCCTTGTGTAGTTGTTAAAAATTTCGGTGGGGACACAAAAAATTTCAAAGAAACCAAATTATTAGCTGAACACAAAACTTTACGTAGACCACACTGGCAAGGTGCTATGTGGCCACCCCTATTAATGTCTAGAACCCTATGGTTTGAAATAGGTGGTTTCAGCATTGAATATCCCGGTGGCTTTTACACTGACCCCGATTTAATGGCAAAAGCATACGCTGCTGGTGTCAGAGATTATATTGGTGTCGGTTCGTCTCTTGTATATCACTTCATGCAAAAATCAACACCCAAACAGAAAAACTACCGAGAGCTAATCAAGAAAGCAAAGCGATTATTTAAAGCTAAATGGGGCATAAAGCCTAGCACTTTTAAACGAAAGGTTCTCAAACTTGGCAAACCCTTATTGGCACTCCCCAGAAGACAAATATTAAACATTGTTTCCCACAACATATAAACAGTTCATTCTATCTTTGCTCTTGAAAAAAATAAGCGGATATGACCAAGGAACTAATGATTGGTTTGGCAATAGCTGGTGGTGTACTTGCATTACTATACGTCATCTTCAGGTCATTGTGGATTAAAAACCAACCTGTTGGAGAAGAAAGAATGCAAAAAATAGCCAGTTACATAGCGGAGGGAGCAAGAGCTTTCTTGCGAGCTGAATACAGGATTCTGGTTTGGTTCGTCCTCGTAGTTGCTATACTTCTTGCTTTTACTGCCGGGAAGGAGTCTCATCAGCTAATAGCAGTTTCCTTCATTGTTGGTGCTCTGGCTTCTGCACTGGCTGGATACATAGGTATGACAGTAGCAACAATGGCAAACGTTAGAACCACTGAGGCAGCCCGGTCAAGTCTCAACAAAGCACTGAGAGTAGCCTTCGTCGGTGGTTCCGTTATGGGTCTTGCCGTGGTTGGCTTAGGACTTCTCGGAATAGGTATTCTGTTACTTGTTTACACAAATTATTTTGGTGCTGACACGCCGGAGGAAATCCAAACAATAATGAATGTAATAGCAGGCTTCTCATTTGGAGCTTCCTCTATAGCGCTGTTCGCCCGTGTGGGTGGTGGTATTTATACTAAGGGTGCTGATGTCGGTGCAGACTTAGTGGGTAAGGTGGAAGCCGGTATTCCTGAGGACCATCCACTTAATCCTGCTACAATAGCAGACAATGTTGGTGACAATGTGGGAGATGTTGCCGGTATGGGTGCCGACCTATTTGAATCCTATGTTGGTTCTATTATCAGTGCTATGGTGCTGGGAGCTGCCCTTGCTTTCAAACAATCAGATTTTTCCTTAGGAATTGCCTTGGTATTTTTACCTCTTGTTTTGGCAGCGTTGGGTATTGTAGCTTCCCTGATTGGAACGTTCTTCGTTAACGTTAAAGAAGATGGGGACCCCCAATGGGCACTTAATAAAGGAGAGCTTGTCGCCGGAATAATCTACTTAGCAGGTTCTTACTTTCTAATTAGATATCTTATCAACGGAACTGTTACTTCAGAAGGAGTCTTTGGATATGTTCAAGATTCTTTTACTGCCCTTGATATATGGGTTGCCACTGTCATAGGATTAATTGTAGGTATTGCAATCGGATTTATTACTGAATATTACACAGGTGCGGGCAAAAAGCCTGTTTGGGAAATTGTAAAACAATCGGTAACTGGAGTTGCTACGAACATTATTGCAGGGCTGGG
>JAJRPU010000178.1 GCA_024280615.1 Bacteroidota bacterium
CCACTCTGGAACACCACGCTCCCAAATGAGTTCATGCTATATACTGACAGTGGAAGATGACCTTGACCACATATTTAAATCCATCAGAGACGTTGCAGTCCTTGCTAAATGGAGCGGAGGAATAGGTATTGACTGGACAAACGTTAGGGCAACTGGAGCCCTTATCAAAAGCATAAACGTTCATTCCCAAGGAGTCATACCATTCCTTAAAATTCTTGATGCCACCACAGCAGCAATAAACAGAAGTGGCAAGCGACGAGGAGCCACCTGTGCATACCTTGAACTATGGCACTATGATATTGAAGACTTCCTTGAATTGCGTAAGAACACAGGCGATGAGCGGCGCCGAACACACGACCTGAACACGGCAGTATGGGTACCAGACTTGTTTATGAAAAGGCTTGTTAACAACGAAACTTGGACATTGTTCTCACCAGATGAAACGCCCGAATTACATCACACATACGGTGCCAAATTTGAAGAAATTTATACGAAATATGAAAAATTAGCCGATGAAGGAAAAATCAGATTATTCAAGAAAATCCCAGCAAAGAAACTATGGCGTAAGTTAATAACTATGCTATATGAAACAGGTCACCCGTGGATAACATTCAAAGACCCTTGTAATGTCCGTTCCCCACAAGACCACGCTGGTATGATATACTCTTCTAACCTGTGCACTGAGATAACGCTTAATACCAGTCGGGATGAGCACGCCGTGT
Source organism: Bacteroidota bacterium (assembly GCA_024280615.1). Classification (GTDB taxonomy): domain Bacteria; phylum Bacteroidota; class Bacteroidia; order JAADEI01; family JAADEI01; genus JAADEI01. The sequence goes on from JAJRPU010000178.1 coordinate 723, forward strand.
GTAACCTCGGCTCAGTGAACCTGTCCCGTCATATTGACGAAAATGGAAATATAGATTGGGAAAAATTGAAGGATACGGTTAAGTTGGCTATCCGAATGCTTGACAACGTCATTGACCTGAACTTCTATCCAACCAAGGAAGCGGAAAATGCTAACTTGCGACACAGAGCAGTGGGACTTGGAATGATGGGATTTCAAGACGTACTTTTCAAGAAACGTGTTCCTTTTGACACCTGGGAGGCAGTTGAACTGTCCGATAAAATAATGGAGTTCATTTCTTATTACGCTATTCTCTCATCTTCAGAACTTGCCAAAGAAAGAGGAACTTATTCGTCCTATGAAGGTTCTAAATGGGACAGAGGACTGCTTCCTATTGATACAATCAAACTGCTTGAGAAGGAAAGAGGTGGCTATCTGGATATGGACACGTCAACGTCAATGGATTGGTCGTTCGTTAGAGAACACATTAAGAAATATGGCATGCGAAACTCAAATGTTATGGCTATAGCACCAACGGCAACAATAGCAAACATCTCAGGTTGCTTCCCATCAATTGAGCCAATATACAAAAACATATACGTTAAGTCAAATGCCAGTGGCGAATTCGTGGTTATAAACGAATATCTCGTTGAAGACCTTAAAAGGCTTGGACTATGGAACGATGAAACAAGAGAATTGCTAAAATATCACGATGGCAGGCTGGATGAATTAGACCTTCCGTCATGGCTCAAACGATTATATAAAACAGCCTTTGACATAGACCCTTCATGGGTTATAGAACACGCATCCAGACGGGCTAAGTGGCTTGACCAATCCCAGTCAATCAATATCTGGACTAATTCAGAAAGCGGCTCGTTCGTAAGTAATATCTACGTTACGGCATGGAGGAAAGGCTTGAAAACAACCTATTACCTGCGGACATTGGGTGCATCAGCAATTGAAAAGGCTTCCGTGGACATCATTAAGCACGAGCAGAAAAGAAAGGAACAGCAACCCACACAACAGGTCATACAAATAGGAAATATTGACATAGACGGTGAGACATGTGAAAGTTGTCAATGATGAGGCAATTTTAAACCAAAGAGCAATTAAGAGAAGAGTTGCTTAATCCAATTGGCAAATCTGTAATATTGTGAAATTAAACGAAATGCCTTGCTATTAACTATGTCGTTATATTGAGACATAAGTGAAGAATGATTTTTGCCTATAATTATTGCTTCTGACAGGTTCACTGTTCGTTGCTTATGGGTTTGAGCTATAAAATCACTGAACACTTTGGGAGTTAGGTATTTAAGCTGTAAAGAATCTGTTTGGTAGTTGTTCCCGGTTAGGAGACCTTTTAATAATGCTGAGTTAATTGGTTCTGTGGTAGAAAGGTCAATAACAGGTATGTTATACCTGCGACAGAAATTTGAGACCTTTGGGTCGTAAGATAAGCCTATCGTGGGTATATTCAGTTTCCAAGCCATAAGAATGGAATGAAGCCTCATTCCTATGAATGAGTCACATAACAACATATTAGAAATAGAATTTTTAAAAGATGGCTTTTCAAGTGGAGCACTGTTGATAGTAACATTTGGTGATTCAAATTTTGTAATAAAAAGTTTTAGTGAAGAAATATCTTCTTTAATATCAAAAGGGATGGGAATTAGCATTATACTCTTAATATCCTGATAAGAGTGATTAATTTCTTCAATTATTTGGTTTATTAATTTGATGGCAATGTTTTCCATTCCCATAAAGGGACGTATGTTGATACCGATTTTCAATTGTTTACTGTCGCCCCTGTGATTCGGTTTGTTGTTTATTTTGTTGTCTAAATTTAATGAACTAAGTAGGGAGTTTAGATTGAGTGCTGTTGCTGGGTCTACGTCTATATGAAAATTATGATAACTACCTGTTAAAGAGTCGGCAAGCAAGTAAGATTCTTGGTCTCTAAATGTTCCAGAATCGGCAAGGGAAAGGAATAGTTTGGCGAAATGTTTCCCTTCTTCTGAACGAAGAGGACCCAATCCTTGGGACCAGATAAATACTGGTTTGCCATAGTATTTACCAGCGAGGGCGGGTAATATGTAGTTTGCAGGCCTGGGCTTGAATTCTGAAAACAATTCTCGTAAAGAAAGTGAAAAATAATCTTGAATAAGACCGCCCCCTCCAACAATTACATGGGTTATTGATTCTTTAATGGCTTTGAACAATTGGTCAATGTTGTTGTATTCAATTGTGTTCGTATGAACCCATTGTTGTGTAAATGAGGAGTCGTTGGTCCATACTGTTATTTCACATTCTGGCATCAAGTTTTTTAGGTCTTGGACAATTTGCCATAGGATAAGTTCATCGCCTAAGTTGCCCCATCCAAAATATCCTCCTATGAAAAAATGCCACTTATGACTGATGCTTGAACTTTGCATAGTTAAACTAAATTAAGTCATATATTAAGAATACTGCTAATTATGTTTGAGCTTGCTGTAAAAACTCTAGTGCCTTTTTAATCGCAGGGTCATGTCTGCTTCTAACAATATAGAAACCGTCTGTGCCCCATAGTTGTCGGGCAATGTGGGCTTTGATTAGGTTAAAAACTGGTTCTCCAAACCGTTGTAGTTCCTCTTCAGAAACCGAAATTTTATTTTGTTTGAGCCAAGAAAGGAAGTATTGTTTAAAGGAATTATCCGGGCGCCATTCATCAGCAAATACTTCTGGGTCACTATAAGTCCTTTTTATTATGTTTCCAAATTTGCTTGCATATTGATAAGCAAACTGTACTAAGGCACCTTTGGCACTAAGCTTGTGTAGTAGCGGATTGAGCATTAGTGAAGTGTCTGGTTCAACATATATGTCTGGTTGTACGCCTCCTTCGTGGTATAGTGTGTCGCCTGCCGGTGTAATAAAGAATGTTTTTGTTGCAGAGTCTTTGCTCTCTACAAGTGGGCTTCTGTAAGGTTTTTGAAGGCTTCTTCCTGAAGGTGTGTAATAGCGAGCTACCGTGAGCCTTACGGCAGACTTATCAGGCATCATGTATTGTTCTTGGACAAGCCCTTTCCCAAAAGTGGGTCTACCAATAAGGGTTGCCCGACCCCATTCTTGAAGAGCAGAGGCTAGAATTTCAGCGGCAGAGGCAGTTCCCTCATCAATCAGCACAACCATTTTGCCTTTTTCAAATAAGCCTTTTCTGGAAGTGTAGAACTCTTGTCTTTTATGATTTCGTCCTTCTGTATAAACTACTAGTTTTCTTCCGGGAAGGAATTCATCTGCCACTTGAACAGCAACTTGCAAGTAACCCCCGGGATTGCCTCGAAGGTCTAAAATTAATTGCTTCATTCCACGTAGCAATAGTCCTTGAAGTGCTTCCCGCAGTTCATCGGCTGTGTTCTGAGCAAAATTGCTTAAGCGGATATATCCTGTTGAGTCATCAATCATAAAGGCGGCTTCTATACTGGAGACGTGAACAACGTCTCTTATGATAGTGAAGGTGAGGGGAGTGTCGGTGCCTGTCCGTAGCACTGTAACATTAACCTGGGAACCTCGTTTTCCTCTCAATAACTTAACCACTTTATCAGCCGTTATGCCTACTCCAGCAACGTTAAGCGTGTCAATTTTGATTATTTTATCCCCTGCCCTCAAACCTGCAAATTCCGAAGGTCCTCCAGGAAAAACTTGGATAACCATAATGGTGTCCTGAACAATATAGAACTGGATTCCAATGCCTTCAAAATCGCCCTCCAGAGCTATCTGAGCCTCTTCAAGCGACTCCCTGTCCATATATGCACTATGGGGGTCCAGTTCCTCAAGCAGCTTCCTGATTGCTATATCAAGCAACTTCTCTGTGGAAATGCTATCTACATATCTTTCCTGAATTAACTGGAGGAGAGTATCAATCTTGGTTTCAGTTCTTTGTCGGGATAATAATTCCTGTTGAGGATATAAATCCTTATGAATTTTATACCCTATTAACATTCCTCCTGCTACCAGCAGGGAGTATAAAAACGGCTTCCATACATTATTCCTATCCATCCACGGCTTCTTCCAATGTTAATAAACGAGAAACAACGGGATATCGTTTTCCTTCTTCCACAATGGCACATTCATTGTTAGGGTCATGCTCAAAGAATAGAATATGTCCTTTCTCTACGGCTTCTTTAAGAAATCGTTCCCTTTCCTGAAGGGTTTGGAGAGGTCTGACATCATAGGACATAACGTATGGCAGAGGGACGTGTGCAGCCGATGGAATCAAATCAGCCATATAAATAAGGTCTCTACCTTTTTTGAGGGAGACCCTGACCAGCATCATCGCTTCCGTGTGCCCATAAACAAAATGGACTTTTATTCCCGGAATTAGTTCATCGCCGTCATATAGCCACTTCACTTTTCCCCATTCCTCCAGAGGAGCAAAATTTTCCTTAAGGAAAGAAGCTCTTTCCCTGGAGTTAGGACGCATTGCCCAGTCCCAGTGCCTGTGATTGGACCAATATGTTGCATTTGGAAATGTTGGAATTAAGTTGCCATCTACATCCTTGGTAATTGCTCCACCACAATGGTCAAAATGCAAATGGGTTAGAATGACATCTGTGATTGTTTCAGGTTCAATGCCCTTCTCACGTAAGGCTTTTTCTATCGGTCCCCCACTGGGCTCATAATAACTAAAAAACTTCTCTGACTGCTTGGTACCTATCCCGGTGTCAATCAAAATACGTCTGTCCTGAATCTCTATGAGCAAGCATCTCATTGCCCACGTGCACAGGTTCTTCTCATCGGGAGGATTTAGTTTTTCCCATATTACCCTGGGCACCACGCCAAACATAGCACCACCATCCAACTTGAAAAATCCAGCATTCACCGAAAGCAACTTCATTACAGCACGCTTTATGTTGCAAAAATAAGTTTCTTAGCAGTAAGTCAATTTGAATTTAACGAAAGTTTATTAACTTTGAAATTGAAAAATAAAGTAACAATGAAAAATATGATTTGGGGACTGGTAGCTGTTGCGTTGACGGCAATTAGTGCTTCTGCCCAGTCTTACTCTGGTACAGGCATCGGATTGAGAGCAGGAGAACCTTCAGGAATAACTGTTAAGCTTTACCAAGGCAATTCTGCTTTTGAATTCAATTTTGGAACTTCAATATGGGGATGGGGATATGCTAATTTGAACCGAAGAGCCTTAAAAGCAGCAGAGGCAAATAAACCGCATAGTGTTGACAACATTACATCATATAGCGCCTATTATACATCACGAAGAATAGGGCTTCAGGGCATTTATCAGCCCATCTTTAGTGGCTTCTCATTAGGCACTCTCACGGGTTTCTTTTGGTACGTAGGATTTGGTGCACAGCTTAATTTCGGCACCTTAGCTTGGGAAGCGTGGTATGACCATCCAGATGAGGCATTCTCATGGTGGGGCATCTATGACCACTATAATAGTGGCACAATGACTGATATTGATTTGGGACCGGTTGGTATGGTAGGTGTAGAATGGATCTTAGCAGATTACGATATTCCCTTGGCTTTAAGCATTGACTTGGCTGTGTTTATGGAGATTTTTGATCAACCTGTAGGTAAATTCTATCTGTTGGGAAATTCAAGCATAAAGCTTTTGATTAACGAACTATAAATTATGGTTATAGCTGTAGCTGATGGTCTACATCAGGATGCTATTCTGTTGTTAAAGAATAAAGGGTATAGAGTTAAAGAAACAGGTCCTGGCGAACCAGAGTGGCAACAGATAAGAGAAGATATTGTAGTATTAGTAGTTAGGAGTGCAACGAAGGTCACACAGGAATTAATAGACAGTTTGCCCAACCTCAGGCTTATTATCAGAGCAGGCACGGGAATGGATAATATAGATGTTGAATATGCTCAGAAAAAGGGTATTTTGGTAAAAAACACACCCGGAGTAAATGCTCGGTCCGTGGCCGAACTCACTATAGCGCATATACTCACATTGGCACGAGACCTGCACAGAGCAAATCGTGAAATGCCTGTCAGAGGACACACAGATTTTAAGCAATTAAAGAAATATTATTCGGCAGGTATAGAACTGGCAGGCAAAAGACTCGGCATTATAGGTGCAGGACAGATAGGGAAGGAAGTTGCTAAGATAGCATTAGGATTGGGAATGGAAGTTGTTTTTTCTCGGCAAAAACAGAATCCCGTTGAATTAGATATGGAAATAGCAGGTAACAGTTTCACAATAACTCTTCCTGTTGTTCCATTGTTGGAGCTGATAAGTAGTTCAGATTTTGTGTCGTTGCACGTGCCCGCTCAAAAAGAACCATTAATTAACCAAGAAACATTTAAGCATTTTAAGAAAGGCTCCTTTCTAATTAATACTTCTCGGGGAGGTGTGGTTGATGAAAAGGCTTTGCTTGAAGCACTTGATAATGGGATACTGCGGGGAGCAGCACTTGATGTGTTTGAAGGAGAACCCAAACCCAAAAAGGAAATTCTTACACACCCTCTCATTTCATTATCACCTCACATAGGCGCTTCAACTGTGGACGCTCAAAGAAAAATAGGATTAAAAGTCGTTGATATTATTGAAGAATTCGCAGCCAACACTCATTAAGGGAATGATTTTGAGTTAATCAATTGTTATATAACTTTGCACAAACAAACAGAAGCAGATAGCCATGGACACAAAAGGATTTAGGACATATCTGGCTAAACCAAATGAGGTTCAAAGGAAATGGTACATAGTGGATGCTACCAATAAGCCACTGGGTAGGCTGGCTTCTCAAATAGCAAAGGTGTTACAGGGTAAGCATAAGCCGAATTATACTCCACATATTGACGTGGGTGACGGTGTTATTGTCATAAACGCTGAAAAGGTCTATCTAAGTGGTAAAAAGCGAGAGCAGAAGACCTACATTTTCTATTCCGGATATCCCAGTGGGAACAAGGACGTGCCCTTTAAAGTTCTCATAGAAAAGAATCCGGAGAAAGTGTTCAAATTAGCTGTAAAGAGGATGTTACCCAGAAACAAGTTGCGGGATAAGAGATTAAAGAGGCTTAAGGTCTATGCCGGAAGTGTTCATCCTCACGAAAATCTTAAACCAGAACCCTTAGATAAATTGTACCTATGAGTCAAAAAGCAATTCAGGCTACGGGACGCAGGAAAGAGGCAGTAGCACGGGTATTTCTCTTCCCGAAAGGAACAGGAAGGATTTTGGTCAATGGAAAACCTTATACAGAATACTTCCCATCACTGTTGTTTCAGATGCCCGTTGAGCAGCCCCTTAAGCTAGTTGACCAATGGGGTAAGGTTGATATCAAAGTCAAAGTAGAGGGAGGCGGTTTGAGAGGGCAGAGCGAAGCCATTAGACACGGCATAGCCAGAGCATTGGAAAAATTAAATCCTGAGTTCAGACCTTCCCTTAAGAAGGCAGGCTTCCTTACCAGAGATGCTCGTAAGGTTGAACGTAAGAAGTACGGTCTTAAGAAGGCACGTCGTGCACCTCAGTTCAGTAAACGTTAATGGCTTATGATGGAGGAAAGAAACGAAAGGACGGAAATGCAAAATCAGGAAGATACTAAGCCAGAGCAAACTTCACAAGGTACAGCACAGACTGCTGAAACCCAAGTAACGGAATCAACTCAAGGGGAAGCAGTCCAAAAGGAAGAAAAGTATCCGTTCCCATTACCTACTATAGAAGAGCTATTAGAAGCAGGAGTTCATTGGGGGCATCAACGTAAGAAGTGGAACCCCAAGATGGAGCCTTTTGTCTTCGGCATGCATAATAAAATTCACATAATAGATTTAAGGAAGACAGTTGAGTTGCTCAAGGAAGCTCAAAAGTTTGCTTATGACTTAGCTAAAATGGGTCAGCAGGTCCTGTTTGTCGGCACTAAACGCCAAGCAAAGGATATAGTCAAGCAACATGCTGAAACAGTTGGAATGCCTTATGTTACCGAAAGATGGCTAGGGGGTATGCTTACTAACTTTGTTACAATAAGGCGTTCTATTCGCAAATTGGAGTATATTGATGAGATGATCAGAGATGGCACTATTGAAAACATGACTAAGAAAGAGCGTCTGATTTTAATGCGTCAGAAGAAGAAACTTGAGAGATTATTGGGAGGTGTTATTAAAATGACTCGGTTGCCCGCAGCCCTCTATGTAGTGGATGTAGTGGAAGAAGCCACGGCAGTCAAGGAAGCAAACAAATTGGGCATTCCTGTGATTGCTATTGTGGACACTAATGCTGACCCTGAATTGGTAGATTATCCTATTCCGGGCAACGATGATTCAGCTCGTTCAATAGAGGTTATTACAAAGTATTTCACAGAAGCAATTAAGAAGGGCAGGGAAGAAAGGCAACTTGCACGTGAAATTAAGATGCAGGAAGAAAGAACAGTCTCTCAAAAGAGAATTAGAAAAGAATTCAAGAGCGGACGAAGGGGAACTCGTAGGAGAACATTAAGGAGGAGGCCGCGATAAGCATTTGTGCTAATGTTGTTCAAGCACAAGCGCGTGGTTTAAAATAGGAAAATAAAAAGGCTTATGGCAGAAGTAACACTAAAGGACATAACCAAGTTAAGAGAGGAGACAGGAGCCGGAATAATGGATTGTAAAAAGGCTCTTATTGAAGCAGGTGGAGATTTTGAAAAAGCCAAAGAAATTCTGCGTAAGAAAGGACGCGAGTTAATGCAATTGAAAGCGGGAAGGCAAGCTAAGGAGGGTGTCGTTGCTATCCTTGTGTCAGAGGACAATAAATATGGTGTTGGTATAACACTTAAATGCGAAACAGATTTTGTTGCCCTTAATGAACAGTTTCAGGAATTGGCGAAACAAATAGCAGAACTTGGCCTTGCCAATAAACCATCTTCTTTAGAAGACTTATTAAAAGTTAAAAATAGTGATGGTCTTTCTGTTGAAGAGCTTATTGGTGAGGCAGTCGGTAAGATAGGTGAAAAGATTGAACTTGGTGATTATGCTTTACTTGAAGGGGAATATGTGTATCCTTATGTTCACTATAACAAAAAAGTGGGTGCCATAGTGGCGTTTGATAAGGTTGTTCAGGAGGAAGTAGCCAAGAACATAGCAATGCATATTACTGCTATGAATCCAATTGCTCTGGACGAGTCAGATGTTCCTGAAGAAATCGTTCAAAAAGAGAAGGAGATAGCTATTGAACAGGCACGTCAACAAGGCAAACCGGAACATATTCTTGAAAGGATTGCCGAAGGTAAACTTAAGAAGTTCTTCAAGGAAAGAACACTATTGAATCAGCCATTGTTTAATAACCCTGACCTTACCATCAGGGATTACCTTGCGAAGGATGGCGGCGGTGCATCAATAATTAAATTCAAAAGGCTGTCAGTAGAAGAATAGTTACTGAACGTGGAGGAAGGGACGCTTAAATACAGGCGGGTTGTATTGAAGTTGAGTGGGGAAGCCCTGATGGGTAATAGGGATTGCGGATATGAACCAAGAGTAGTTAAGCAGATAGTTGAAGATATTATAAATGCAAGGGAAGCAGGAGTTCAGCTGGCTATTGTAGTTGGAGGGGGAAACATATTCAGAGGTCAACAGGCTAAGTCCCTTGGTATAGAAGATATTGCCCAAGGACATTATATGGGTATGCTTGCTACTGTCATCAATGCCATGGCACTGCAGGGCATTCTTGAGCAATATGATGTTCCTACCAGGGTTATGTCTGCTATACGCATTGAGCAGATATGTGAGCCATATATCAGAAGGAGAGCAATAAGACACTTGGAACGTGGATATGTAGTTATTCTTGCAGGGGGAACGGGGAATCCATTTTTCTCTACGGACACTGCAGCAGCACTTAGAGCAATTGAAATAGGGGCTGAAGTGGTTTTGAAAGCTACGCGAGTAGATGGAATATATACCGCTGACCCAGAAAAGGTAAAAGATGCTAAGAAATTGGATTATGTTACTTATGATGAAGCATATAAGAATAATTTACAAGTAATGGATATGACAGCCTTCACGTTATGTAAGGAGAATAGCGTTCCAATTATAGTGTTTGATGTTTTCAAAAAGGGGAATCTGCTTAAGGTTTTGAAAGGAGAGCCTATTGGTACAGTGGTAGGAGATTAATAATAGGAGCTTCTTTGCAGGTAGTTTAAAACATAGTCTGCGACACTGACTTCCAAAGGCGGAGTTGGTTCTAGATAGCCAGAAGCTCTTAATTTACCTATATCCCCCTCGGTGAAATACTGATATTGATTACGGAGGTCTTCTGGCATAGGTATGTATTCAATGACGGGTTCTTTATCAATGGCTTTGAACATTGCTGTGATCAGGTCGTTGAACGACCGTGCCTTTCCAGTGGCTATATTGTATATTCCTGAAGGGGCTTTGTGGAGCCACAAATGTTCAATCATCCTGTGTGCCTCCATTATGTAAATGAAATCCCGTTTTTGTTCTCCATGAGCATAATCGGGTCGGTGACTCATAAACAATTTTACCTTCCCTTCTTTTTTATACTGATTCCAAGCATGCCAGAGAACCGATGCCATTCTGCCTTTATGATATTCATTTGGTCCGTAAACATTGAAAAATTTGAGTCCATACCATCTAGGGGGTTTCTCCGGTTGCGATAATAACCATTCGTCAAACAATTGCTTTGACCATCCATATGGGTTCAGAGGTCTAAGTTTGAAAAGCAGTTTCTCATCATCTTTATATCCAAGGGAACCATTACCGTAGGTAGCAGCCGAAGAGGCATAGATAAGAGGAACTTTTTCCTTTATGCAAAATGTGGCAAGTTGCTTGCTGTACTCTAAGTTTAACTTGCGTAGCACATTCCAGTTGTGTTCTGTTGTGTCTGTGCGGGCACCGAAATGGAACACTGCTGTGACAGATTTTCCATTGGCTTTCAGCCAGTTGAATAACTCCTCTCTCGGGATTATTTTGTAAAACTTTTTGTCTTCAATGTTCCTCTTTTTCTTTTCAGATAGGCTGTCAACAAGCAGAACGTCATAGATGCCCATTCTGTTAAGATGCGTAAGCCACGTACTACCTATAAATCCACCTCCTCCTGTTATTACTATCATTGTTGTCAACGGTTGCAATGTAAAATTATGCCTAATTTCGTCATATGAAGTTGTCTAGTAAGGTAGATAAACTGCCCTATTCGCCCATAAGGAAATTGGTGCCTTTTGCTGAGCAAGCGGAGAAAACAGGCAAGAAAATTTACTATCTGAACATTGGGCAACCAGATTTGCTAACACCGAAGGAAGCAATACAATTTCTTAAGGATAACATTCCGGAAGTCATTGCTTATTCGCATTCTGCCGGAATGGAGGAATTGAGAAAGAAATTTCAAGAGTATTATGCCAGTCAGGTGGGTGTTGACCTGCCTCTATCATCGTTCTTAGTGACCACAGGGGCTTCAGAAGCATTAATCTTTACATTTTCTGTATTGCTTAATAGCGGTGATGAAGTGATTATTCCTGAGCCGATGTATGCCAACTATATAGGGTTTGCATCAGTGGTGGATGCCTCTGTAAAACCCATCACTGCCAAAATTCAAAATGGTTTTGCATTGCCCCCAATTCAGGAGTTTGAAAACTTGATTACCCCAAGAACTAAAGCAATTATGGTCTGCAATCCTAATAATCCCACAGGATACCTTTATTCATTTGAGGAGTTGAAGCAACTGGCTGAACTGGTAAAAAAATACGATTTATGGCTGATCGTTGATGAGGTCTATCGTGAATTTGCCTTTGATGGAAAAAAACATGTGTCAATATTGACCTTTGAGGACATTAGAGACCGCACAATAGTTATTGATTCTGTTTCAAAAAGATATAGTGCCTGTGGCGCTCGCATAGGGCTGGTAGTTAGTGCCAATGAACGGTTTATGGATGCTGTGCTGCGTATGGCTCAAGCTAGGCTAAGCCCTCCAACATTGGGGCAAATCCTATCCTTAGGACTTTTGCACTTGCCCCAGGAAGTGGTTATGAACATGGTGAAAGAATATGAAAAGAGAAGAGATGTAACTATTGACGCTCTCAAACAGATTAAAGGGGTGATAGTGCCCAAGCCATCAGGAGCTTTTTATACAGTGGTTGAACTGCCCGTGGATGATGCGGAAGAGTTCTCTAAATGGCTTCTTACTGATTTTGATTATGAAGGAGAAACCATAATGTTTGCGCCTGCCTCTGGATTCTATGTCAACAGAGAATTTGGCAATAAGCAGGTCCGGATAGCTTTTGTGTTGGAGGCTGACAAGATGGAACGGGCAATGCAAATACTAAAGGTTGCACTGAAGAGATATAAGTCAATGCAACCATAAGTGCCATTTTTTGCATCTATATATTGTAAGCCTTTTGTTGAGTTTAACCTTATAAATGCACGATAATGGGGTTTGTAAATGGATTGATTCGGTTCGCTGGATATGTAGCTGGATGGGGGAATGGAAAAGCCCGATTGTGGTATCAGGCACAAAACGGAGTTATTGAAAGGTGGACCAAGGCGATTGAGATGCTTCCGGGAGATAGGATTGTATTTCACGTTTCTTCAGTCGGTGAGTATGAACAAATAGTGCCAGTAATTTCTCTTTTAAAGAAAAGGTTTCCTGATATTAATGTCTTAGTGTCATATTTTTCACCCTCGGTGGAAAAATTTAAGCATAACTGGAATGTTGATTACGCTGATTATTTGCCTTTCGGAAACAATAATGATATAAGGAACTGGATTAGATTAGTAAATCCGAAGTTTATTGGTTTTGTTAAATATGACCACTGGCCAGACCATCTAAGGGTGTTCAAGGAAGAAGGTATTCCGGTCTATTCAATAGCTTCAGTATATTCTGAGTCAGACTATTATTTCAAGTGGTATGGGTTGCCGGGTAGAAAATTCCTGTCTTACTATGATTATCATCTGGTTCAGGATGAAAAGAGCAGGTCTTTACTGGAATTAATAGGGATAGAAAATGTCAGTGTTGTAGGAGACCCACGAGTTGATAGAGCATTGGAGGTAGCAAGAACTGTCTGGTCCAATAGTTTGATAGAAAGGTGGATGGACAGGCATCGCCTCCCTGTTATTGTTGCAGGAAGCACATATTGTCCTGAAGAAGAGTTAATTGCTGAAGTTAGTGATAAGCTTCCTGTTAGATGGATTATTGCTCCTCATGAGTTGAGCCATAAAAGATTATATGAAGTCTTGGCATTGTGGGGGGATGATGCTGTCTTTCTATCCCAGATGAATGAAGATTTTACTGGAAAAGTAATAATTATTGACAGGCCGGGAATTCTAAAGTATGTTTATAGATACGGGAAATTAGCGATCATTGGGGGAGGCTTTACTAAGCAAATACACAACATTCTGGAGCCAATCTCTTATGGCCTGCCTGTCCTCACAGGTCCTAAATTAGGAAAGTTCTTAGAAGCCCGATATCTATCCCAGAATGGTGGATTGAAGGTGTTCACAACCGCTGATGAATTACTCTACTGGTTGCAATTGCTTCTCTTCGTTAATGCTGAGATTGACCGGTCCAGACGTGCAGTTTATGAATATATTAACACTTTCAGGGGAGCTTCACGAAGAATTGTTAAGTTCCTTGTCCAGCGGCATTTTAGTGATGTAAGACAATTATCAGATATTGCTGTTTAATATCATTCCCCTTGTTGGTCCATTTGTTCTGTGACTTGTAGTAATTTTTTAAGTTCTTGTATTTCGGCTTGTTGTTGTTGAATCAAATCTTTTAACGCCTCTATCTGTTTATGTTGCTCTTGAATAGCTGCTGTCAAGACAGGTATCAATCTTACATAGCTGACGCCTAACAGCTCTTTTGAAGTATCGGAAGGTATGTTTACTATCTCAGGAACAACTTTGTATAAGTCTTGTGCTATGAATCCATAAGTGTACCTACCCTCCTCGTCCAAGACTAACTTGCCATCGCTTGAAAAGTGCGAATTGTGTTGAAAGTAATAAACAGGTTTTAGGCGTAGAAGGATATCAAGAGCTTGAGAAATCTCTTTTACTTCGCTTTTTATTCGTCTATCGGAATAAATCACCCAATCGTTAGCTATACCCTGCCCAACATTTGCCGATGCATTATTAGGCAATGTAAGAGCATAATTGGGAGTTGGTGTGTTTATCCCTACTCTATAATTAGTACCTCCCGGACCAATTACAAATGAATTCCACTGTGATACTGTCACAGGAGTCCCTGTATTATTATACCCCCACACAAAAGTGCCCCATCCAGTAACATGCATTCCCAAACCGCCAGCTAGCGAGTAGGAGCCTCCAACATAATTGTCTTTGCCGGCAATTATTGCACTGTAATATGAATTATCAATAGTACTATTGGGGGAACTAATTATAGCACTATAATAGCTATTGCTGATTATAGAATCGTTGTACCCACCAAGTATAAAACTGTAAGCAGTGTTACCATAAATCACATTTTTCCTTCCTCCTAAAATGAAAGCATAATAACTGTTGCCATCTATATAATTACTGTCACCTCCTAAAATGAAAGCATAATAACTGTTGCCAGAAATGATATTGCTTTTTCCTGCGATTATTGCAGAGTAGCGATTATTTGCGTCGATCTGATTCAAAGCACCTCCCAGTATTGAGCTATATCCGGAAATTCCGATTATTGTGTTTTTATATCCCCCTAATATCGTACTATATGGTGATGAGATATTGATAGAGCTGCTCTCTCCACCAATTATTGCACTGTTATATCCCCGAACAGCATTGCTATCACCGCCTACTATTACACTATACCATCCATCAACAGTATTCTTAAAACCTCCTACCACTGCACCGTATC
>JAJRPU010000179.1 GCA_024280615.1 Bacteroidota bacterium
CTGTGTATGCTGAAAGGTCAATAGTTTCGGTTCTCCAATCCGCACTATTTTGAGGAATGAAGTATCCTGTTTGCGGGGCAACTGTTGCAAGTGCGTTTCCTGATTTGTTATACACAATTGCCCAAGTTCGTCCACTATCTATTGAAATCAAAACTTGCAAACTATCATTGGAAATAGAACCACCGCCTAAGTCACGAGGAGCATAAGCTACATCAAAAGTTAGAGTTATTGTACCTGAGGCATTCCTTAGATCTATATAGGGTGATTCCAAAGAATCGTACTGAGGTGTTGAATTATAATAATATGTCTCTACATAAGCAGTAAATGTAGATAATCCGTTTGAGCCTTTAGTAAAATCTTTAATATTCCAATACCAAGTTCTGGCATTTGATTGAGTTCCAACGGCATCTGCTCCTGCTTCAAAATCGGGATTTATTTCTGTCCATACAACATCGGGCACTGGATCTGTTTCAAAATCAGAGGAGAATCCACAGAACTGAGGCACTGCGAACCACAAGTCAAGGGTGTCGTTAGCATTATAGCCGTCTGTAACGCCATTAACGGAAGTGATTACTGCTCTAAGTTGATGTCGTCCAGGAGCAGTTTCAATTATTTGATTTAGTGATACCACCGTTTTTGCACCTGGATTTAAGTTTCCTGTCCATGATGTTGTTCCAACAAATGTTCCATTCAGGTATACATCTATAGTTGCGGAGGTTATTGGGTTGCTACCAACATTAACGATTTCTACTTGTGGTGTAAATATATAGTCATAAGAATGAGCAGATGGATAAATGGGTTTTCCAAATGCCAAGTCGTTTGCAACATCTGAAGCAACATCGGAATAAATTAAAGGTGTTCTATCGGGAGAAAGAAGTAGGAATGCTCTCATTCGCTCAACTTGACCCTTTGTAAACATAGTTAGGCAAGCGTCATCGGAATAGTCCATATGATTAACAAACATTTTAGAGGTCATCCCGCAAGCAGGTGCTGGATAATTTGGACAGCCGGAAGTCAAATAGTCTTGTGGTGGAGTATCTCCAACCTTGTCGTCAAAGCATGCACATCTTCGTACCCATCCCCATGGCCACTGCCACTCATACCAACAATTATCGCCATTTATATGTCTTAAACCAAAAAAGTGTCCCATTTCATGAACCAACGTTCTTCCTCTATCATAAGGTGGAGTTCCATTGGGCAAAGATTGATAAGTGATGGTTACCCCTTGAGGGTCATTAGAACCGGGAAACGTTGCTATTCCTAACAGTCCTCCACATGCATTGATAACCCAAATATTCAAATACCGTGATGGGTCCCAAGGGTCAACACCGCCTGTTGCGGCACTTCTTTCCTGCCATCCATTCATAGGGTCGAGGCAATTGGCACCTGCGGCGACTCTATTAATGCCAGTTGTAGGATTTCCCCAGGGATCAATAGCTGCCAAGACAAATTCAATTCTTGCATCTCCGTTAAGTGGCAAAAACGGGGCGGGGGTGTTTCCAGCGTTTGCCATCCTTCCTCTAAAAGCTGCATTTAGAGAGTCCAATTGGGCATAAATTTGCCAGTCGGCAACTTGCTGTGTAGGGTCATTAGGATCAAGCACTACGTGGAATACTACGGGAATTCTGTATATTGTTCTGTCTTCATGCCTTGCCATCTTTTTCATTTCCAGATACCTTTCTACTGCGGCTTCAAGGTTCTCAAAGGCATAAACCTTAGCAGAATCTCTAACAAAAACCTCCCATGCGGCACACCGCTGAAATTCTTGCACTTGTGCAAGGATTGGAGAATAGACTATGGGTATTAAGAGAAGCAAAACGACCAATGCATTTATTACTTTATGTGTTGCCATCTTCCGACAATTTTTAAGTATACCCTATAGAAGTAACGCATTTTCGCTTTTCAAGGTTTAAAATTAAAATCTTTTGTCGCTCGCCCAAAATAGTTTCTCTCTCAAGGAAGAGATAAAGGAAGATTCGGGGGGTCTAACGAGGAACATATAAAAAGGTGCTTTTTTTATTACATATGGTTTTGTTGTTGCTTTATAGACCCGGGTGTCTAAGGACAGGATCGCCTGATCAGGATTGATAAGTCTGACTTCTATTGTCTCTGTGTTTGGGACGACTACGGGACGCAGATTAAGGTTGTGTGGTGCAATGGGGGTGATAACAAAGGTTTTGGTTTGTGGATGGAGGATTGGTCCGCCGCAGCTGAGGGAATATGCAGTTGAGCCGGTGGGTGTGGAAACAATAACGCCATCTGCCTTAAAAATTGCTAATCTTTCCTTTCCAAGTAATACTTCAACGGTAATAGTGGCAGAATATTCTCCTCTATAAAGGACAAAATCGTTAAGTGCATAAGGGGGTTCTATATCAAGTTCTTGTCCGTTTGTAATGTTCAACACGCTTCTTTTTTCTGTAACATAATCTCCTGAGATCAAATAGTTTATAACGAAATCGGGATCATCAGGATCGTTAAGGACAAGATATCCGAGTTTGCCCATGTTTACTCCAACAACTGGAATCCCGAGCTCTTGGATATAAATTAGAGAGTCCAGAAGAGTTCCATCTCCGCCAAATGCTATAAAAAAATCAGGTTTTAAAGATTTTAAATCTGAATATGACCTGTAAATAAGATCAGTTTTTATATCAAGCATATCAGATAGTTCCATTTCAAGGTAAACCTGTATATCACTGGCTACAAACCTATTATACCAGTTTTGTATAATTTTTTTTCGTTTAGAGTCCACACGACGTGCAAAGAAACACACTACCATAGGAACAGCCATTGCATATTAACAAAGATACGAGGTGTTGATGAAAGAGTATTGTATGCAAACCCGACTTCTATTGCATTAATTTGATAGATCAGCAATTCAAGGGACAGACCGGTTGAGGGAAGCCAGTGATGAAGCAATTTATGTTTTATGTGCCTGCCGTAACTATATGCCAAATCCGCAAAGGGTTTAGCATAGAGATCAATTTCAAGCCTACCTGATGGGTCAAAGGCAAGAGGAATTTTTATTTGCCAGAGTTTGTACCTCAACTCATTTTTTATAACTACTGTTCCCTGTCCTTCAATGGTTACAAACTCATACCCACGTGTTTGTAGAGGTCCGAATCCATATAGGGAAGCGAAAACAAATGGTTTTCCTTCTTGCAAAAAGTGTTTGCCACTGAAAGAAGCTAGCAGGTTTAGTCGTGGAAAAAGGGTAATACCTTTTGTAATGGAAAAGTCAATAGAAGTGAGTTCAAGTTGAAAATTATAAGAAGTTATTGATACAAAAAAATTAATACCTTTAGTAGGCAAAAACATATTATCAGAGCCAACGTATAAGTAAGACAACTGGAAGACAGGCATACTTAGAATATTGCTATTTTTACCTAAATATGCATAAGCGTCGATAAGGTTCTTGTTTACTTTCCAGAATCGCCAGCCTGCTCTGAGTGAGAACCTATGAACAGAACCCTTGTTTCTCTGGAAACCCACATCTGTGTACCATCTATGCTCAATAGGTTTGTTTGGACTATATACAAATTCAGTGTGGGCATAATCTTTATGATTAGTTGGCACATATGCGAAAAGCCTAGCAGAAGTACCGACCCTGAAGGAAAAGCCCATGTTTTCCAAAGCCCACGGTGCATCATACACGAATTCAAGTTTTTTCAAAGCTCCAAGAGCAAACATGAATTTAAGCAATTCACCCTTCCATCTGAAGTTTTCCCTATAAATGCTAAGTCCCCATATTAGCAATCGTGGTTCTGCTTGATATTTCTCAATCCATTCCGTTACATTTCTATTTGCCCAATCAAGAATTGGAACTGGATACCAATAGAAACGTTCTTCTAAGGCTATTTCAAGGGATATTTTATTTTTTCCAACAGCGACCACATTTATCTTAACTTTCTTAAATAGATTAGTGCATTTCAGAGCATTCTCCCATATTTTTATAACATCTTCATTCAAATTGCATATTGAATCTCCTTCTTTAACCGGCAACAATCGTTTTATTAAACTGAGTTTTGTTTTGGCTTCCCCTGCCTTCTTGATCTCTGTAATTACAAAGCATTTTGGTTTTGCCGTATTGGGCATAGCAGTGATAGATACCCCAAACAAAATAAACGCAAATAAGCCTTTCATGTTTTTAGGTATCTCATCAGTGATTCATACCGTTCCCTATAAAGAGCTTCCATTTCCTTAGAGAACATGACATTAGTAACATTATATCCAAATCTTTCCAGGGAGGCAACAACTCTTCTAACATCGCCAGTGTTTATTTTGATCATAATGTTCAATGATGATGATTCTCCAGCAGAAATGCTATCTCTGACCGAGACGCCATAGACTTTTGCTCCTTCCGCTTCAATGAGATGGACTATTCTGGACAGGTCATAGTCCCGTGGCGGGACTTCAAGGACAAGTATTGAACTGGCGGTGTCAACACCAAGTTCTATAGCCATGTGTCTCAATAGGTCCCAGACAATTACAGAGCCATAATAATTTGTATCTATCCCGACTGGTAGGACGGTCAATTGTTGTTGATAGACTATTGGTAGGACGTCCAACAGTTCAGCATCTGGGTCGGTCAGAGGCATAGACATATTAGGGCTTATTTTTTCTTTTTCTTGTTTGATTAATTCCAATAGATCGCATATCCCTGCATATTTATTTTCTTCTGAAACTGGAACATGAAAAATTTTATATTTACTTATCATAGCTACAGTCTCCTTCAAATTAGAATCTTTTTTTACCATAGGAATATCAGTGATAAGGTCGCTTATTCTCATAACAGGTTTCTTTTTCTCAAGAATTGCTCCATTATTCTGTTAAATTCATCTGGGTGTTCCATCATTGGTGCATGTCCGCATTTGTCAATATAACACAGTTCGGCATCTGGAAGTAATGCTTTGAATTCTTCTGCCACTTCAGGTGGTGTTATCCTGTCTTGCTTGCCCCATATCAAGCAAATAGGCTTATTTATTTTCCCAAGTTCGTTTCTCAGGTTGTGTTTCATAGCAGAGCGACTCATACTGATTAGCCTCAAAGCCTTGTGCCTGTCATTGACTATGTTATAGACTTCGTCAACTAGTTCCTTCGTTGCAACCTTAGGGTCATAAAATGTGTATTCTGTTTTCTCTTTTATGTATTGATAATCTCCACGTTTGGGATATGAACCACCGAAGGTGCGTTCATAAAGTCCTGAACTGCCAGTGAGAACAAGAGCTCTGACGTCTTCAGGATGCTGAAGGGAATAGACAAGTGCTACGTGTCCTCCAAGCGAATTTCCAACGAGAACAAGGTCTTTCAGATTTTTATCTCTCACAAACTGATATACGAAATCGACGAGCCCTTGAACTGTTGCCTTATCCAAGGGCAATCTAAAAATGGGAAGCAAAGGAACTACTACGCGTGCCTTATCCTTAAAATGCCGTATTACACCTTCAAAGTTGCTAAGTGCACCAAACAACCCATGCAGAAGTAATAGCGTTGTTCCTTCTCCGACATCAATATACTCATATTTGCCATCGTTTTGAACCAGCGACCTAACATCAAACTTGCCATTGTTTTTCTTTTCCACCATCCACTTTAATGTTTAAGTGGTTTATATATCCTGTAACCCATTTGTAAAATTAAACGTTGTTGCCTCAATGCGAAGTTACCGATGGTAGGGAACCGTACTGTTGCCCATCCCAACTCTATTATAAATGACGAAGAGATGAATCCGATGGTAAACCTTGTTTCATGTCCCATATCTCCACCATCAAATCCAATAACGTGCATATTGTTGAGCAGTAGGTAATAACTTAAAAACACAAGGGAATTTTTTATTTTAATGTCGTGTCTGATAGCCCAGCCATAATGCAGAATCCACCACTTATCATCCTGGGGGAAGTATGACACTTCCAGGGGGGTGAAAATCCACGAGCCATAGGGTCTATCCAGATGAGACACTTGCCATCCATAATTAAAGACAAATCTGGCACCTGCCGGATAAAGCCCTGTAAACCTTGAATTCTTCTGCTTTAATAAGTATGTCCCTCCAATAGCAAATTGCATTTCCTTCGGAACCCTTTCTTGAGCAAATACAGTGGCATTAAACATTATCCAAGCCGAAAATGTTGTGAGAACTTTCTTCATTTTTTCTACCAAACTTAAATCAAACTGGTGACAGGGAACATAGTTGACATTGAGACGTCTCAATCAAGAAAATATACAAATTCTTGCTTAAGAGGGCTTGGCTTTAAGATTGACTCGTTATGCTGATATGTCCTGTAAAATTTATTATAGTCTGTCTCTGGAATTTTAACCTCTCCGTTGATAATCTTTTCAGCAGGCACTACCCAATATCGCTTTTTACCATTTGATTTTTCAATATACACCCAAGTGTGAATGTATTTAGCCCTGTATAGTTTCCAACAGTCACCAACTTTTTTAATATCAACTCTAAGAAGAACTCCGCCGTCAGTGAACTTAAATCTCTGATTGGAAATTAGATTTCCCAATGAGTATGCAACAAGTAATGTCTTATGTTGTCCTTTCCACATGATCGGGATTGTGTCTATTCTTTGCACGACGTGTGGATGAGCACCAACAATCAAATCAACACCATATTTCTTCCCGACTTCCACGACCAATTTCTGATGCCTGCTTAATTCTTGAACATATTCTCTTCCAGCATGCATAAAAATTATAATAAATTCAGCACCTAATTCCCGCGCCTTCTTTATGTCTTTAGCAATTTGTGTCGTGTCTATCAAATTAACCACTGTTGATTCTGGAATGGGCAACCCATTTGTGCCGTAGGTATAGTTCAACAGTGCTACTTTAGCACCTTTCATTTCAAGTATCAAAGGGTATTCGTTGAGATATTCGTTTGAATCTTTGTAAGTTCCCACGTGTGTGAGTCCAAACTTTTCCAGTTGTTGAATTGTCCTAACAATTCCTATTTTTCCTCTATCGCAACTATGATTATTAGCGGTTGCGACGACATCAAACCCTGCCTGTTTAAGTTCATAAGCCACTGTGTCAGGTGCAGAAAACCGTGGGTATCCAGTGTATGGTTTTCCGGCAAGAGTGGTTTCAAGATTCACTATAGCCACATCAACCTTAGAGACAATGTCTTTTATGTGATGAAACCATGTTGAATAGTCAAAGGTATTTGTTTTTGGATCATAGGTAGAAAAAATCTGCGAATAGTGTGTCATTACATCCCCTCCAAAAAGGAAACTGATAACATTAGAGTCTTGAGCATTAGAGGGAATCACAAAAAAGCACAAAAGTGTAAGGAAAATATTTTTCATACTAAATAGTTTAGCAATTAACGCTATGAACAAGTTAGTGCCCCGGGCAGGCTTAAAGTTTTTAATTTAAAACTTTCTGGTTTACAATGATTTTTTGTTTTGGGTATCTTTTTTAGTGCCATAAGAGTGCCCATTTTCTATTTTTTCTACAAAGTTATAATAAACTTGTGCGTGTTTACGGGATGTATACACTCTCCCCTAATAGAAAAAAAGTTGTATACGTTTACAGCATGCCAACGAAAGTGATTTCATTTCGTGTAGACACTGATGTATACAGGTATTTTGAGGCTATGCGTGAAGCCCTTGAAAAATCAAGGGGTTGCAAAGTGTCGTTCAAGGAGTTGTTTTGTGAAGTTGTATACGCCTTGAATACACAGGGGTTTTACATTCCTGATGAAAAGTTGTGGGAAGAAATTCGTGAAAAGTTAAAACAGAACATGCCATGCAAGAGTCTGTAAACAAGGAGGTTCACACCTGTCAATGCTGTGAAGATATCAAAAGAGTTGCCCAGCTATTTGAGAAGGTCGTTTCTCCAATATTGCCTCTGATACAGGGAGATACAAATCCTTCTAATTTGGCATTTAAAATGCCAGTAATAATCAAGAAAGTAAGTAAAGAAGTGAAAAAACGTGATGTTTTAGAGTTGCTTTCAATTTTGAGCAAGTACGAAAATCCTAAGTCATGAAAACCATTGAGTCTACAAGTGTAAACAAAAAGGGCAAAGGAAGAAAACGGAAAAGATCCGTTGAGTCTGCAGAAAAGCCCGAGTATACAACTGTAGACAGCAAAAATGAGACTGTAAACAACTCTGTAAACAGTAATGAACTTCCAAAGGAAGAAAAATCTTCTGAAACCGTTGAGTATACAAGTGTAGACAGCGATCAAGATGCTGTAAACAGACCTGTAAACACCTCTGAAAATCTGCAACGTGATGAATTGTCAGAACCATCTGGTTTACAGGATGTAGACAAAACAGAAGAGGTTGTAAACACCCCAATTTCTTCCCTCATTGAGTTTCTTTCTGATGAAACTCAGCATAGAGATGAACATCAAGAGAAAGAGAAAAAAG
>JAJRPU010000180.1 GCA_024280615.1 Bacteroidota bacterium
CTACATATTCAGATTCAAGAAATTTTTGAGGACGAACTTGGTGATATAGCCGACGGAATCCCGGGATTTGATATAAAGAAGATGATGCCTTTTAATTAAGCCTACTATTACTTTAGGGCGGTAAACTTTTTGCGTTTCTGTTCTTTTTTGTATTTTCCTTATTCTCTTCATCTATTTGTTAAAGTTTTTTTCTTATCTTTGTAGTGTGCGGAAAGAAAAAAATTTAGGAGTATGCCTCGAATACTATTCATTGTGTGGTTGTGGAGTTTTTCTACACTCTCGGCTCTGGGGCAATCTCCTTGTTATAACATAGATTTTGAGACAGGAACCCTAAATGGATGGAATACCAACGGAGATGTCTCGATCACTACATCTGCAAATGTTGATCCATACGGAGGTTTCTCACAAGCAATTGGAAATTATTCTGTTATGGTGTCAAACGATGTATGTAGTAGCTCTCTTTTTGGTGAAATATCAAGGGACATTTTAATTACTCCAGATAATTCAATTTTGAGATTACATATAGCACTAGTTATTTATAATGATGAATTTCATGACTCAACTGATGCAGCAATGTTTACCTTACGTTTTTTTGATAGCCTAGGTAACGAACTCCAATGTCCTAAATTTACTGCCTATTACGATGGAAGCATAGATAGTTTCATTGGGTTCCCTGATTCTGTAGTTAATTATACACCGACCAGTACTTATTATGACTGTTTTGGTAACGGTCCTAACAACATTTCTTACATACCCTGGTATAGTATATGGATAGACCTTTCCAGCTATATTGGACAAACGTTAACTGTAGTTGCACGAGTTGATTGGTGTGCATACGGTCCTGATTGGGCTTATGCTTATCTTGATTTTGAATGTGTTGGTACCCAATATAATATGACTGCTGCTTGCGATACCTTACCACAAGAAGTCTGCGGCCCACCCGATATGTTATGGTATGAATGGTATGACTCTTTAAATAATCTGCTTTCAACTAATCAGTGTGATACTTTTAACACAAAAGGCATATATACGCTTAAATTTGCCCATCCTGACTATTGTACAGGTAATGATATAATTTCTCAAGTAGTTATTCCCATAGGATTTGCCCCTCCCTCGTTTAGTATTAACATTGATACTGTTTGTTTTGGTGATACAACAACATTAGTGGCTCTAATTGATTCTTCTGAATCTCCTATTTCGGAAATAATCTGGGATCTGGGTGATGGAACCATAGATACCACATTATATCCTGACTCCATAATAACCCACTATTATAACAACGTAGGACCTTTTGAGGTGTTAGTAGTAGTAAGTGATACAATGGGTTGTGTTGATTCTGTTTATGACACCATCAACCTCTACAAGCTTTTTGATGCCAATTTAATTGCGGATAGCGCTATATGCAGCTATGATTCTCTTCGGTTAATAGCACTAACTATTGATTCCTTCCTATCTCCTTCTTTTACGTACGTATGGGATTTTGGTAACGGAGTAATTGATACAACATTTGATAGTATTGCTTCACATTATTATAATTCAGCAGGTAACTATATAGTTATTGTGCATGTATATGAAGGTAACTGCATGGATATAGACAGCCAATTAGTATTAGTTGTGCCGCCTCCCCATGTCAACGCCATAACCACTGCTCCTGTGTGTGAAGATAGCTCATTCACTCTAATTGCTCAAGGAGCCCCTTCATATGAATGGCTATTTCCCGATAGCACCACGTCAACAGATAGCATAATAACTATAACTCCTGCCTCTATTAGAGATACAGGATTATATATAATTAAAGCCATTAACGCTTTTGGGTGTATATCTTACGATTCTATTAGAGTAGTAGTTTGGAGGAAGCCTTGGTTTCATATTAATACTGATACTGTTTGCCTGGGTGATACAACAACATTAATAGTTATTATGGACTCTGTATTTCAAGGTATCAGTCAATATATCTGGAATACTGGTGATGCAATTAGCTATGTAAATAACTTTCCAGATTCTATTTTTCTACACAAATATTCATTAAATGGCAGCTTCTTTACTTCTGTAACTGTTATTGATTCAATGGGCTGTCGAAATACGATATATGATACTATATATGTTCATCTACCCTTTAATTCGGAAATAATAACCGATCCCACTTACTGCTTCAATGATACTACTTTGTTCACAGCCATTACCTACGATACGATTTCAAACCCATCATTTCTATTTATATGGCATACTGGAGATGGTAATGTTGATACCACTTTCGACAGCACTACAACGCATGTTTATTTAGATACTGGCACCTATGTAGTTGAACTTCTTATAGCTCACGATAACTGTTTTTCCCGAGCTGTTGATACTATCATAGTATATCCTATACCTCATACTACCGCTTTTACATCACCAGTGTGTGAGGACAGTACCCTAATCCTGAAAGGCTCTGGAGCAGACTATTACACTTGGTTCTTTAATGGTTCGCCGATTTCCAACGATAGTACTGTTGTATTAGAACCTGCTTCATTAAACCACAGCGGAAAATATATTCTAAAAGGCACAAATGTATATGGGTGCATTACTATTGATACTGTTGAAGCAGTAATATGGCAGCGCCCCATGGTCAACGTATTAGACACTTCCATTTGTCGTCAGGACACAATAATAATTGATAATCATGTTACTGGTGGCACACCACCATATTCCTTCTACTGGACCCCCAATCAATACATTTCCTGTTTGGAATGCAAGGAACCATTTGTCTATCCACAAATAACTACTAACTATATAATAAAAGTTGTAGATAGCAATGAATGCTATAGATATGATACAGCCACAATAGAAGTTTTTCCTTTACCAGTTATAGACATTAAAAATGAAGCATTTTGTTACTATGACACACTAACAGTTGATGCAAGCAGACCAGACTTAGTTAAATGGCTATGGACCCCCTCAAGCATTGTATCTTGTGACACATGCTCTATCATTAATATTGCATATTTACAGGGAGCACAAACCACTTATAACCTTACATTGTGGGTTCAGGACACTAATACTTGCCAATGGACAGACTCTTTCTATATTTTTATCGACACAGGAATTGCTTTTCAGCTCTTACAAGACACTATAGTTTATGTAGGAGAAGAAGTTACCTTATACGTCACAGCTCATGCATGGAATTATAACTATTATTGGGAAACTTCACTGCCCCCGCTCCATCTCTCTCAGAGCGAAGCACTGTTTAAGCCAGTAGAAACAGACACATACCAAGTCGTTTACATTTCTGAAACCTATGTAGGTTGCTTACGATATGATACCGTATTTATTGTTGCTATAGAACCACCAGAATGCACTCCTGATTTAGTTTTTGTTCCTAATGCTTTCACACCTAACGCAGATGGTATAAATGACGTACTGTACGTATATTCTGTAGCTCCTGTTACTGTCAATGTTTGGAGAATTTACGATCAATGGGGCAACCTTTTATTTGAATCAAAAAATCAAACATTAGGTTTACCATCTCTTCGTTCACAAGATGGATGGGATGGCACATACAATGGAAAAAAACTACCACCTGATGTATATGTATATTATCTTCAATATACCTGTGGACAAAGGAAATATTTCCTAAAGGGTGATGTCTCCATTATTTACTGATAATTTGTTGTTATATACAGCATTCCAGCAATTATGGCTGTCATAAAGGAAGCGATTGTTCCCGCAACCATTGCTTTAATTCCCAGTTCAGATAACTCTTTTCTTCTTGAAGGGACCAGGGCTCCAATGCCCCCGATTTGTATTCCTATTGAAGCGAAGTTAGCGAATCCACACAGGGCATACGTAGCGATTAAAAGCGAGCGAGTGTCGGAAAATAGCCCTGCATCTTTTAATTTCCCAAGCTGAGCATAAGCATAGAATTCATTGAGCACTGTTTTTTCACCGAGCAATTGTCCAACAATTATTAAATCATCAGGGTGGACCCCCAAGAGCCACGCCACTGGAGCCATTAACAATCCGAGTATGAACTGTAAGTTGAACTCCTGATACTGTCCGCCAGTAAACTCCTTAACCCATTCATTGAGATTAAACCATTGACCTGGTCCATGGCTAACCGCATAGTTGAGCATTGCAATAAGGGCAATGAATGCAACGAGCATTGCACCGACATTCATAGCTAGTTTTAAACCATCCGTGGTTCCATTGGTTATTGCATCAAGTAGATTGGACCCTATGTGTTTGGGAGGAACAAATAGTTTTCTGTCTATATCCTGAGTTTCCGGAACCATTATTTTAGCAGCCACTATAGCTGCCGGTGCGGAGATAATAGATGCAGTAAGGAGGTGCGTGGCAAAGAAAAGTCTTAATTCAGGATTCTGTCCCCCAAGGAATCCTACGTAGGCAGCTAGTACGCCACCGGCTATAGTAGCCATTCCCCCACTCATCATAACAAATAATTCAGACCTTGTCATTTTATCCAGATAGGGTCTGACAAGAAGAGGTGCTTCTGTTTGACCTATGAAAATATTTGCTGCGGTAGTAAGGCTTTCCACACCAGAGAGTTTCATTGTTCGCTGCATCAACCAGGCAAAGGCATAGATAACCCTCTGGAGAATACCTAGATAATACAAAATTGCTGACAGGGCAGCGAAAAATATTATCGTTGGCAAAACCTGGAATGCAAAAATGAAACCGAAAGTATCAATATCCGTAACCAAGGAACCAAACAGGAACACGCTTGCTTCATGTGAAAAATCAAGGATTTTAACAAAAAAGTATGATATTGCTTCAAAAATGTCTCTGACACCGGGAACATATAGTATTAAAACTGCAAGGACTAACTGAAGGAATGTTCCCCAAATGACAAGTTTCCAATTAATGGCTTTTTTATTCTCACTTAGCAGATAAGAAATGCCGACCAAAATAACCATACCCAAAATACCTCTAAGGATAGCAATCCAATCCATTCTTCTATGAGTCCCGTTGGCGACGCTTTAGCTCTTCATGGATAAGAGCAGCTATTTCGTATAGCTCTTTTTTTACTGCTTCGTCTAAGAGTTGTTTTAATTTCTCCTCTGAGAGGTGTTTGATGTATTCAGGAGATAGGTCCTCAAGATTGACATCCTCAGGTTCGTCTGGCTTTGTTGGTGATGCCGATGACCTCGCATCTGTATCTTTTTCTTTATTCTCTACCTGAGGAGTCATTCCAGCTTCATCAAGAACAAACCTGTGAGCATATATAGGAGCATTTGTTCTAAGGGCAAGGGCTATGGCATCGGAAGCCCGGGAGTCAAACTCCTTAACTTCACCATTCTCATCAACACACACAATTGTAGCATAAAACACGCTATCTCTAAAATCGCTAATAATCACTTCCTTAACAGTAATGTTATAAGCAGATAAGATATTTTTCAATAAGTCGTGAGTGAGGGGTCTTGCCGTAGCAACCCTTTTGAGGGCTACATCAATAGCATAAGCCACTGCGGCATCAATCATTATGGGAAGGTATATATTTTCATCCGGTTGGACGAGTATCACGACGTAATGCGGATTGAATTCATTTGTCTTTAAGAGAGTCACTTCAACGACTGACATTGGGAGTTTGTTAGTCTTTCTACTCATACCCATAAAATTATAATACTTTTCAAAATTAAAAAGGGGCATCCCCGACGGGAACATAACCCCATGACTCAGAGATGCCCCCTCTACACTATCCACCTGCTTGCTTCTCCTTAAATTCCCTAATTGCTTTAGTTAGTTTGGGCACCACTTCAAACAGGTCTGCTACAACACCGTAATCACAAGCTTTAAAGATGGGAGCCTCTGGGTCCTTGTTGATTGCAATGATATAGCGGGAACCGGACACTCCTGCAAGGTGCTGGATTGCTCCGGAGATGCCAACTGCGATGTATAGCGTTGGTCTGATGGTTAGACCTGTTTGTCCCACGTGTTCTGTGTGTGGTCTCCATCCCATGTCGGATACTGGCTTTGAGCAAGCGAGTGCTGCCCCTAATTCCTCTGCTAATTCTTCAAGCAAATGCCAATTTTCAGGACCTTTCATACCCCGACCTCCTGAAACCACGACGTCTGCTTCAGTTAATGGAACCTTTCCTGTGGCTTTCTCAACCCTTTCAATGTTATAAGCCCTGTCTCCGCTAATCTGTCTGACTTCAACCTGTGCTGTGCCTTCTCCTAACTCGTAATCAAAAGAGTTTCTCATAAGCATAATTACTGCTCCATCCGTATTGACTTGATAATCGGCAAATGCTTTCCCGGAATAGGCGTTTTTCTTGAATATAAGTTTTCCGTTCTCCTCTCTAGGCAATTCCACCACTCCCGGCACAAGCCCATATTTCAGGTGGGCTGAAACCAAAGGAGCCAGAGCCCTACCGCTATTATTGGCACCAAAAACAACAAATTTGGGGGAGGTATCATCCAGAAGGGTCTTCAGATTGTCAAAAAAGAGCTTTGGGTCCACCTGATCGGTTCCTTCCCCTTGGAAATTGATAACTTTCTCTGCTCCAACCTTTCCGAGGGCAGCCAGTTCTGAATCTGCAACGTTGCCAAAAGTTACGGCAACAACTGGTCCGGCATTGAACTGCTTTGCCAATTCAGAGGCGTATGCAGTTAATTCGTAACTAGACCTTTTAACTTTTCCATCTTCGTGTTCTGTGTAAACTATTACTGCCATGACTCTTTTATTTTAAGTGGGTTAAGGTTTAAATTACTTTGATTTCCTTGTGAAGGATTTCAACAAGTTCCTCAATGTTTTCAGGGTCAATCAGTTTGCATTCTTTTCGCTTAGGTGGCAGGTAGTGTTTGACAGTTGTTGTGAGAGGTTCTATTCCTGCTGGTTGTTCAACTGAAAATGGTTTTGTTCGTGCCTGCATAATTCCACGCATGGATGGAAGGCGAGGTTCTGCAAGATATTCAACTGCTGTGATTACTGCCGGCATATCTGCTTTTAAGAACACTCTTCCGCCTTCAATCTCGCGAACTATGTCCAATTTCCCATCATCGGTGATGTTCAGTTTGTAGGTTTCGGGAATGTATGTATATCCAAGCAGGCTGGCAATGTATCCGCCAACCAGTCCGCCGTTATAGTTAATTGTTTCTTTTCCTGTGAAGATGAGGTCAAACTGCTCTCCACTTTTCTTGAGCCATTCTACTATTTCCCCTGCTGCTTGCCATGCGTCTTCAGGTTCAACGTCTATTCTGACTGCTTTATCTGCTCCTATTGCAAGGGCTTTCCTAAGCAACTGGTCTGCCTTGTTAGAGTCAACAGATATGACTGTTACTTCTACGTCCTGCCGTTCGTCCTTCAGGTCCATTGCCTTAGCGAGGGCGAATTCATCGTACGGGTTAATGATAAACTGAACGCCCTCCTCTTTGTATTTCTTACCGTCGTCAACGAAGTCTATTGGTGCCGTTGTGTCTGGCGTCCGTGCTATTGCTACCAGTATCTTCATTGTTCTGAATTTTACATTTAGTTTAGTGCAAAGATAGGCAGGTTAAATGAAAAGAGAGATGTTGAATGTTGACATGTTTCGGAAATTTATTTTTGACGAAGGCTTGTTGTTTAAGGGTCAGCCTGTTTTACTTGCTGTGAGCGGTGGTGTTGATTCTGTGGTGCTTACTCATTTGTTTTATGAATGTGGCGAGTTCCCTTTCGGAATTGCATATTTTAATCATTATCTGAGAGAAAGCAGTTACAAAGATGAATCTTTCATTCGCAAATTGGCATTTAAATACAGGATTCCCTTTTTCATAGGTGGGATGCCAGTTGAGGGGTTTGCCCGCAAGCATAAGATGTCTATTGAGGAAGCAGGAAGACATTTGAGGTATCAATGGCTTGATTGGGTTCGCAGGCGTCACGGCTATCACTATGTTGCCACAGCCCATCACAGGGATGACGTTGCCGAAACGGTGTTAATGAACCTAATTAGGGGCAGTGGGTGGCGAGGGATGAAAGGCATTGTTCCAAAGCGAGATTTTATCATCAGACCATTATTGTTCGCTTCAAAATTAGAAATAGAAAAATATGCATTGGAAAAAGGCTTATCGTGGATGGAAGACGAAACTAACAAAGACCTGAGATTTAGGAGAAACTTTATAAGGCATCGTGTAATACCCATTTTGAGGGAATTGAATCCAGAGGTTGATGTGGCAATTTACAACCATGCACGAGTAATGAGGGATTTAGAATGGATTGCAGAAGTAACCCTACAAAGAATTAAAAATAAGGTTTTGATAAGGAGAGATGGTGAGGTATGGATACCCTTCAGAAAAGTTTTGTCTTATCCTGCTTATAGAACAATTTTCTATGAGATTTTAAAAGAATTTGGATTCAATGTGAACCAAGTTGACCAACTAATTGACTTAATTAGAAGCGATGAAACAAAGGTTGGTGCCTCTTTGGAAACAGACCAGTTCAAACTGGTGATAGACAGAACTCATTTAATTATCATAGAGAAAACAGAAGAGGCTGAACCTTCTATTATCCCAGTGCCAGAAATACCCACTGTTATTGAATTGCCCGAGGGAAAATATGTTTTTGAACTGCTTCCTGCAAAAGATGTTAAGATAACTGCGGACAAAAACATTGCCTATCTGGACTATGACAAACTGGAAAGTCCTATCATGTTGAGGTTCTGGCGGGACGGAGACTACTTTTACCCATTTGGGCTCAGAAAAAAAAAGAAAATAAAGAAGTTTCTCACTGACGAGAAAGTGCCGACCCATTTAAAGAAAAAAGTGAGGGTTTTGCAGGCAGGTGATTATATAGTCTGGGTGATTTCCTATCGGATAGATGATAGGTTTAAGGTCACTCCACGAACCAAACAAGTTTTGAAAGTGTCTTTCAAGCCCCGTCAGGGCAAATCAAATTTGTAATACTGGCAGTTGAGAGCGAAGATATGTCCTATTGACGTGGTTGTGGACATGTTTCCAGTGGGTAATGTAGGGTAGTCAAACGGGTTGTCAAGGGCATCATCTGCATTATCCAGTTCCTTTAGGTAATCATAGGCTTCCTGGTCTAATCTGCACCAAGCGATTTCCACTTTGTCTTCTGAATAGAACAATTCCGGTGCTGTTTCGTGAGCTCTGTCTGCACATGTTCCGGGTGTAATCTTCCAAGCCCATCGTTTTCCATCAATGGTTCTATCAGACCAATATCTACCCATGCAGAACGGCACGTTCCAATATTTTGTGTAGTATATACCATAATCTTCCGAACCTGGTGGGTCAGTAAATGATGCAATCATATAGTACCTGCCTTGCTGAGGGACAGGGACTATACTGTCCAGTGGGTATGGCTTATCCGGTATCTTAACAGCGGTTTGATAGATTCTGTTATTCACATAAATAATAAACTGCCAGTGTTCCCCTGCTCGTCCTGTTACAATGTTATCTCTTGGGACTGAGTAGAAATAAAGAGGTGTTTCAATTCCTGTGAAGTGTATGGCAAACATTGAATTAAAGAGTGTCCAGAGCAACCCGGTTAGCGTGTCTTTATTGTATTCCACAAGTAAGATAGTGTCTGTATTTTCCCTTATTGCTAGAACCTTTGCATTATGAACAAATCTAATGTCTTCTGGTTTCACTGTGTCAAATGCTGGATTTGGCATGGATAGGGTAACCACAGGTGGCTTTTCTGTTGTAATGTTTCCCTCAATAATGATAGGCATTTCTTGAGTATAGGTTGGTTCAATAACAAATTCTTTTTTACACGACATAAGCGAGACAATTATTCCAGTTGCCAACAATAATCTATTTAGTGGCTTCATTTCAAGTCTAATTTAATTGTTAAGGCTGGCATTATGGGAAATAGTGTATATGCTTCTGTTTTTAGGTATCGTCCAGTGACTATGAACCTTCCTTTTTCGTCAATGACTAGTTGATGGATGTTTTGCCTGTTGTAGGCATTGTAGAGAGTGAAAGAAACTTCAAGATTGGCTTTATGCCCAAGGCTTTTTTGCCATGCTAAGGACAGGTCAAGCCTATGATAGGTCGGCATACGGTAATTGTTTCTCCAAAAGAAAGCTGTTTTCAACTTAGTTGCACTGATAAACCAGAAGGAAGGCAGTGTAAGTAATTTTCCTGAAGCAATAACAAATTTTAAAGAAAATGTCCATTTTCCCTTAGGATGGTCTATGAACGTATAGGAAGCATTAAGGTTACCTATGTGTGGGCGGTCCTCGTCTGCAAAGAAGGGAATTCCTTGATTGAGAGATGGAAAGAGGCGTAATGACCGGGAATAGGTGTAATTTCCATTAAACGAGAGCCTTTTGTTTTCATAGAGTACGTAAATAACTACT
Source organism: Bacteroidota bacterium (assembly GCA_024280615.1). Lineage (GTDB taxonomy): Bacteria > Bacteroidota > Bacteroidia > JAADEI01 > JAADEI01 > JAADEI01. The sequence goes on from JAJRPU010000180.1 coordinate 10,299, forward strand.
CCATAGGCTTTGCCAGTGCCCCTGGTTAGTTCTGTTTCTGAGACTACCCCTGGTGCTGGAACATAATCCTGTTTGAATTCATACAGATTCCATAGCAATCTATAAAACAGGTCAATTCCTATAGCAAAGTTGTTTTTCATAAGCTTAAATCCTGGCGTTAGGTCGTATATGTACGATGGCTTAACGTTAACAGTTGAGGGAAGCCAGAAGTCCCAAGGTGTGGTGACCAAACCCTGTGATAGTTTATGGATAGGTTGCCAAGCGAAGCCAGAAGCAAGAACCAATTGGAAAGGTGTGTCTGTATATGTTACTCTCAAACGAGGCACGATGGCAAAATAAGAAGCAACTATTTCATTACTACGGAAGACGAATGTGTCACTTCTGGGTCTGGTGTATGGACCTATTTGGGTGAAGTAGTTTGCTCTTAATCCGGAAACAATGTTAATTTTTTTGAGATTTAATGTGTGGCTTAAAAAGGCTGATTTATGCCAAGCGTGATAGAGTTGTGATTTGCTTTCAAATCTTAGGGTATCAGGAAATGAGGGTTGATAGAAGGTTAGTTGTTCTGTAAGAGGTCTAATCCACAATCTTTCAATTTGCAGTCCTAATTCTGTATTTTTGTGTGTGAGGATGGTGTTTAATCCTGCACTGAAATGGTATGTTCCTGTTGAGATAGCAAGTAGTCTGCCGTCGTCATATATTTTACGGTAAAAAACTTTACTTGAATTGTTATAGTAATATAATGTTGCTTTAAGGAGTGTGTTTTTGTTTATTTTATGTCTTATTGACAATGCTGATGCTAATCCGGGATTTACCACACTACCTACCGTTGAATCGTTTCTGATGCTTTGATAATACCAATCAGAGGCAGTTAGTGTCCAGAATCTAATAATAGTTTTGTCCTTATGTCTGAAAGCCAGTTGAAGGAAGGCGTCGCCGAAGTCTGCAGTTAATGGTGTTTTGTGAATTGCTTTTATTAGGCGTCCGAGGTAGCTATATCTTACTGCCGTTGTAACATTAAAAAAATGTTTGGTTATTGGTATTGATAGGTATAGTCCTGTTGTGGCTGTTCCAGTCCACAATGAAATATGTTTACGTGTCCACTGTCCTGTTTTTAAGGAAAATTCGGCTATTGCCCCCAGTCGTCCCCCGTATTTAGCAGGAAATGCTCCTGGATAAAAGGTTATGTCCTTTATTACTTCAGGATGAAGCATAGAGAACATTCCAAATACCCTACCGGGGAAGTAGAGAGGCACGCCATCAAGTAGAATCAGGGTGTGTTCAGGTGCTGTTCCCCTAACTGCAAGACCTTCTTGAGTTTCTGAAACGGTAGTTACTCCCCCCATGCTTTTAAGTTGTGTAATGGGTTCTCTAATTCCCAGTAGTGCAGGACGTTTTGATAGTTCCTGCATTGAGATTTTGGTTATTCCCCCAGGGTCAATAGAAAGAGATTGTCTGTGAATAATTGTAACTGGATTAAGGTTCACTTGTGGAATTATTTTGATTTCTAACAGTGTGTCAGTGTGCAGTTTGGGAATGGATATTAATTTTATTGTTCCGAAATATGTTATTTCAACAGTTAAGTTTTTGGTCGCTTGAGGACATACTCTGAATTGACCGTTTACGTCTGTTTGCAAAATGATTGAATCAGGATATAATCTTATTACTGCCCCGACGGCTGGTTCTCCAACGTTATCATATACTTTTCCGGTGATACAAGGTTGTGCTACGGATGTCAGGACAATGAGCCAGTTACTCCATAATTTCAAGAAACCTTTGGATATCATCTTTATGTCCCATTAAAATGAGGAGGTCTCCTTCCAGGAGTTTAAAATTAGGACTCAGGCATCCCACTACCACATACTCCCCCTTATCATTTTTTCTCTTTACAGTGATTGGTGTTATGTTGTATTTCCCAATGAAGTTTATGTCTTTTACGTATCTGCCGATTATTCCTGTTGGTGCTTCAATTTCCACTATTTCGTATCCCCCGGGCAAGGGTATGTATGCTTTAAAGGTAGGGTGAAGCAGTTTTTCTGCCAGTGCTTTTCCGGCATCTTCTTCCGGTGAGACAATTTCATGGACGCCCAGTTTCTCAAGAATCATTCGCTGTGTCTGATTAAATGCACGTGCTACAAGCCTTTTAACGTTCATATTTAACAGGTGGACGGTGGCAAGTATAAGGTCTTCAAAGGTTTTACCTATTGCCACTACAACCCCGTCCATTTGCTCCAGTTCCAGTGACCGTAAGGCTTTTTCTTCGGTGGCATCAACAACAACGGCTGAAGCAACCATATCCTTTATGTCTTCTATTCGTTCTTCGTTTTTGTCCAGGGCAAGGACTTCTGCTCCTTCCTCTGCGAGTTTCACTGCCACTGCCCTGCCAAAACTGCCAAGCCCAATAACTGCATATCTCAATCGCATAGTATCAAAATTAAGGCATATCAACAAACCCTTTGTAATAACAAAAAGTTCATAATATCAAAAAAGTAAGCACATAGAAGGAAAGGACTATCTGTCCTAAATGGGCGAGGAAAATAACGACCAGAAGTGCTATGTTTAATGCAAATAAGATTTTGCCTGACTGAGAAGTTGTATTAAATAATGACTGTTTGTGCCTGAGTGCGTAGAGCAAGATGTAGAGGAACAGTCCCCAGAGAAGGGTTAAGAACAAGCCGAACATTAGCCAAATGCATAGGTTAGTGAATGGCATTTTCCTTAATTTTTAATTTTATGCAAAATGTATCAATTGCCGGTGATGGTTCTGCGATGAGAAAAACCAACAGGCTATCTTGAAACTCCTTAAAGCCTGCAAAATTTGAATATTCCTTGAACAAGATCCTGCTTTTGGATATCGTTATGTTATGCTGATACGAAGAATTATTTCCAATATTGCATAGTTCAAGGTCTATTAAGCAACTTCTGGAATCAAACTTAAATCTTACCGTTGGGTAATCAAGGGCTGAACCCGAAGTAGCGTTAACTTTCATTATTACTTGACAATTCAAGGATTTTCCTGCCTTGAGAAGCCCCTTGCCTGAATACTCCCCGCCAGAGAAAGGGATAGTAAAGAGCATTACAATTGTAAAATAAACGGTGGCAATCCAGACGAGAAAATATGTCCCAATTAAGCCATAGAACTTGAATCGTACCACGCTATTGCCATTTACCAACTTTCCTTCTGTGCGAAGATATGTAAAAATTCATCAAACTTGTTTTGTTTTATTTTTCTTACAAAAATCAACACCCCAGTCTGTTTCAACGGTTATTTCCCGAGATAGCAAGCCTTTCTTGGAAAGAGTTATAAGTTTGTTAGCAAAATGTTTCGCTTCGTATTTAAGCAACTTAGCATTTATAATATAAACAATGGCATGCACAATTACATATATTAATATTGATAACAAAAGGAATTTTAGCAGATA
>JAJRPU010000181.1 GCA_024280615.1 Bacteroidota bacterium
ATTCGCATAAACAGATATTTTTCGCCAACTTATATATAATATCTTCTGAGCTGTGTTACAAATGAATCAATAAGATAACTAAGTACAACCCCTAAAAACAACATGCCACATAATAATAAGCTTGTTAACAGGATATTATGATGAAACAAATCCTAGCATTAAATGCTTGAAGATAAACAGAGTATATTTGCAAAATAAAAGCCACTCAAATGGCAAAATTTCCTCGTATCTATTATCTCATTGCAACCCTTAGTCAGGAAGAACTAAGCTATATTCTAGAACAGAATATACCTTCGGTTATAAAGCAATACATATCTCTTCTCGCTAGGGAAACACCTGAACTAGACAGAATGAAATTAGCTGAAATTCATATTATCCGTAATAATAGATCAATTTCTAGGTCCATAAGAAAACAAGCATACAACATAATAGTAAATCTGCTTTTCAGGAGGTATTTTGCAGCAGACGATTTGTGCCTAAACCATATACCTTTACTCTTTCTGAATGGTATATATTCTGGTATTCGTAAACATGCAGCTAAAGCTCTTTCTTTTCCAGAGGATTCCATAGATTGGAAAGACGATATAATTTGGCAGCTTTTACATCCAGCTTGGGAACTTTTATGGTACCAGGCTATTCCCGGGGAAGACATGCCTAAATACGTTGACAAAATAATAGAGAAAGGGCACTATATGGAAAATACCTTGAGATGCACAATATATACTAAAATAATCGAGACAATAGCATTTGCAAATCCTTGTGTATATCACAATAAGCCTTCACAAAATCCTATAACTAAATACATTGACAAAATAGTAAATTCAGTACGCTACAGCAATATGATCGGCAATTATATTTTAATTTCTAGAATAGCAGTATACATGTCATACACTTTATTTAAATATCAGTATTTCCTTTCACTTTCTCAACTTTTAAGAAAAGCTGCAAATCGCTTTTCTTTAATAACAGACGAAATTATACAAGAAATCTCAAAAGCAGAAACAGAATGCAAAAAGGCTATTATCAATTCCAAAGCACCCGCGGTTATCATTGGAACTATTTATCCTATAATACTATACGGCAGTGTCCTTTATGGAACATTATCCCAAGATTACGTTAAAGAAATCTGTAATAAATTAAATGAAATGCTAAAGTACTTCAACCTTGATTATGTTCCTGGGCACCAAAGAATAGAATTTGAAATTAGGTATGCTAGATGGCTTTTTATAAATGGGTTTTTTGAGTCATATAGGGATGTCATTAAATCTATAGAAGCACGAGTATTTCAACGAAACATAGGAGAATTTAGTATTGAGTATTATGTCAGTACTAAGTTCTGGGAGCACTTGCTGGAAGGTGATTATCATGCGGCAAGCAATATAGTGAAAAAAATACGCAAGTTAAGGCATAAGAATATATACAAATTAGTGTTTTTATCATATATTTATGACGTTATCTTAAATATAGAAGCTAATAAATTTCGGCAGGCATGGGCATCTGGAGACAAATGTTACCAATGGGCTCGTAGACATAACAAATATCTAAAGATAGCACGATTATTAAGGTATATTACCAAGTGGGCACACCTTAAAGGAACTCTTGGATTTTGGCAAAAATGCTTTACTATGTTATCAGGTTATTACATGGATGCCCCTTCTCTAATGGAAATCGAATCTACATCATTATTGCTAGTTTGGTTATATGCTCGTTCTAAAGCAAAAACTCTAAAAGGTGTACTAACTTCTTTAGAACCTATAATAGATGTTGAAGCAGTAGAAAAAATGCGAGAAAATTTATTCGCTTGGAAAGTTCCACGGGAGTGGTTAACGTTTCTTGATTGAGTTGCATTTTTTAGTAATGCTAGTAAGTTCAGCCTTAAATTTAACCTTAGTGATTTACATTAGCATAAAAAATCCCATGGATTGGATGAAGTCTCTTCGGAAGATTTTCAATGAAAACAGGACATTAACCTTGACCACACAGGGAGAGGAAGGACCATGGAGTGCTAAAACTTTTTTTGCTGAGAAGGATGGATACATTTATGTGGCATTAGAAAACAGCCGAACATATAGGAATATCAAGGAGAGTTCGCAGGTGGTTTTTGTTATAGAAAGGGGCAAGCCAGACCGGTTCGTGCAGGGTATTGGTGTTGCAGAAGACCTCGGAAAGATTGAAGAGGTTCCAGAGCGACACCTGTTGCTAAACAGAAACATGGAATTGCTGGCATTTATCCGATTTATTCCAGAAGTTCATGTTATACGAATAAAGCCAGTGAAACTCTATGTCTCTGATTTTTCAGGGGAATGGAAACCCAGAATGGAAGTTGAAGTTACCGATGAGGTTCTGAAAGAATTCGCAGAAGAGTATCCAGTGAGGGTTCCAGTGTGGAAAAAGCTATTGCTTGCAACACGTCCATTTTCCTTCACAGTTACTATTTTCTCAATACTTATTGGTGCTTTGCTTGCTCCACAGATTGACGGCATCTGGCTGTTAATAACTATTCTGGGAGGAATTCTCGTTCATGCTGGAATAAATGTTCTTAGTGATTACAATGATTGGAAACGTGGTGCTGACACGTGGAGAGTCCTCGGGTCATCCAGAATGCTTGTGGATAAGCAAATGAGCCCCAAGGCTTTATTAGCTTGGGGTTGGTTGTTATTTCTGTTTGCTGCTGCCATAGGGGCTGCTGTCTATTTCCTCAGGACGGAACACATAGGGTGGGTTATCCTTGCCGGTGCATTCCTCGGACTTTTCTACACGATGCCACCAATTGGACTTAAATACAGGGCATTGGGAGACATCGCTGTTTTCTTGGCTTTTGGACCCTTGATGGCTTTGGGGACATGGATGATTCAGACTCAACAACCTTTTAGCTGGGAACCTGTGTTGGCTTCCATACCTTTGGGACTCCTTACTATTGCCATATTGCATGCTAACAACTATAGGGACATAGAAGATGACCGCAGAGCCGGATATGTCACCATGGCTGGATTGCTGGGACCCCAAGGCAGTGCATATTATTACGCTTTCCTCGTTATCGCCGCTTATGTTTCATTGGGTTTAGTTGTAGCGGTTGGATTTTTGACGCCATGGGCATTACTTGCGTTTCTCTCCTTGCCGTGGGCTATACAAAACATAAAGATTGCCTTGAAACCGCAAAGGGTAGCCTTCTTCTTCCTTGATTTACTCACTGCCCAATTGCACATGTTCTTTGGACTATTTATGACTGCTGGGCTAATTGCAGATAGGTTTAATTTTCTTAAGAAAGGGGGCTAATTACTGACGGGAAGCACCTGTGGGATTTTGAACAGTAATTTAGTCTCCGGAAAGTCTTCTTTCGTTAGTTGTTCAATCAGTTTAAAAGCTCTATGAAGAGAATCTAAATGGACTCCTGTGTTTTCGTCTTGAAAAATTGAGAGCACTTCTGCTTTTAGGAAGGTGCCTGTCGTGTCTAAGTAAATTTTTAAGATTGGTGCTATCCCATTGGGACCTGATAGATTAAATCGTTTGTATGTGGCAAAATTGCCTAAACTATATGCTATAAAACGGTCTTTGTATAGTTCAAAAGCCCGTGGAACATGGGGACCATGTCCAATGACCAAGTCGGCACCGAAGTCAATAGCTTTGTGGGCAAATTCATATACATTTCCCCGTTTTTCACCAAGAAAAATTTCCTGTTCTCTGGGAACATGTGTGTATTTGCTACCTTCAGCACCACCGTGAAATGACACAATGATTATATCAGAAAATTTCTTGAGCGTATCAATAACTGACCTGAGGAGGTCATAGTTGTTTATGTTAAGCGTGCCTTTGTTGGGGGAAAAGGCAGTGAATCCAATAACTACGCCAGATGGTAGGTGCAAGGTGTCCCATGGATGCCTAACAATGCCTGCATATTTAATTCCTGCTTCTGACAACACTTTCATTGTGTTCTTTAAGCCTGAATATCCGAAGTCATAAATGTGGTTGTTTGCTATGCTCAATAAATCAAAGCCAGCGTCTTTAAGGCAGTTGACAAAATGGTCTGGCATGCAGAAACGATAGCAAACTTTCGGATTCTTACATTTTTTGACCTGTAGGGTATCTCCACAAAAAGTGCCTTCCAGATTCCCAAAGGTAACGTCGCCATTTTGGAGGATATCTTTTACGTCTTTCAGCAGAAATGAACAATCATTTTCCGGGGGTAAATATTTAGTTGAAGGGTATTTAGTGCCAAGCATTATGTCTCCAACGGCAATCACAGCGATTGTATCTTGAGCGTTGATTGAAATCCATATGCAAAACGCATAAAAAGTTATAGCAAAAGCAAACCTTGATAATTTGCCTATCACAAAAGGTCTTTCTCTATTTAACGAATTTTTCTGATTGGTATTTTAAATGCTTGCCCATTGACTTTGACAAACAAAATTGAGGTTCCAATGTCGGAAACGTCCACAATAGCAAACTTGGACTCTATGCGATAAATTAGTTTGCCATCTGCAGAAATTATTTCTATCACAGCGGAGTTCTCAATACTAATCATTAGTGTTGAGTTAATCAGTTTAATTACAGGTTCGTTAGCAGGTTTTTCCACATTAACCACGCCAACTTTCACAACTTTTGATATTGAATCTGAGTGAGCAGGGTTAGATGCCACGAGTTTAACTGTGTATTCCCCGGGGTTGGCATAAACGTGAACAGGGTCTATGTCCACGCTCGTGTTTCCATCACCAAAGTCCCATAAGTAGGAGTCTGCACCAGTGGATTGATTAGTGAAGGTTACGGTCATGTTCTGAATAGTATAAGAAAAGTCTGCATTGACGGAATCATAAATGGTTATGTAATTTGTTTTAATTGCTGTGTCGCTTATGCCGAATGTTGAGTTTGTTGCAACCAGTTCAACAGTATATGTTCCCGGTGTTGAATAGGCGTAAGTTGGGTTTTCGGCTGTACTTGTGTTCCCGTCACCAAAGTCCCACAAATAGGTATCTGCGTTTTGAGTTAGGTTAGTGAAAGTGATTGTTTGTCCGACTAAAGCGGTTGTTGGAGATGCCGTGAAATCAGCAGTTAGAGTGAAGTTTATAAATCTTGCGGAGATGGTGTCTGAGACCAAGTCGTGGGATATAGTCAAAATCGGGAAGCGAAATCCTGAAATGTCAGCAATGAAATATATTGCATGCAATGAGTCCTCCTGGGAAAACACCTGTCCGAGCAGAGAATTCGTTGCTACAGTAATTATTTTAATGCGTCGCGATACTCTTAGGACATTGTTGACCGTTAGGTTGGGCAGGACAAGGGTTCCGTAACCGTTTACTGTGTCATAGTGGGTAACAGTGATAGTTACATCTGCTGGGGCCCCAAAGACTGTAGTGCTGAATTCATAAATGCCATCGTCAAAAAAGGTTGTATTGTATGTCAAAGGAGCTATTAGGAGGGTGTCGCCATCTGTGGCAGGTGCTGAAAAAGAGCCAATTAATGGATTGTTGCCTGCTATGCCTGTTGTTACGTCATAGGCTTCTGGACCGGTAGTGCTACTAATTCTTTGCAGGTAAGTGTAGATGCCGAGGTCTTGGAGGGCATAGAGGGCTGCCTGAGCGAAAGGCTCTGTAGCAAAAGGTGTGCTGTCAGGATGTAAATAAATGGTTGTGTCAATATAGTCTGGTTGAAGAATTGTGGAGAAGTTCCATGTTTGGTTAGGACCGGTTCCAGATAAGATGGTTTGGTCAGCAACAAATGTGTCAACGTAGTAAGTCATTTTAAGGTTAGGCAGTGGCAGCGTGGTGGAATCAAGCACTGGCTGAGCTTCTGTTCTCAAAGTGTTTAGGATAATAAACATGCTGCTTATGGTGATGATGACCTTCTTCATATTTTTTATTTTATCTGCTTACAAAGATAAAATGGTTGCTTTAAATTAAGTCATGAACGTGCAAACTTTATTTTACTACTTTTATCACGAAATAGTGAAAGATGACAAGGATATATGGCAAGGTTGAGGGTCCTGAGGACATAAGGAGGATAAATTGCATTATCAGGGATGAAATGCTGACTGTGGAGGACAAGTCCCAGTTGACTGATTTAAAGAAACGCAGTGATTACCTATGCACACTTACTTTTTCGCCGTTCTGGAAAAGGAAATTTGGTTCGCTCGTGGAACAATTAAGGCATGTGGCACGGGAGGAAAATTTTGTTACAGTCAGACTTGCAAACTTTATCGCAAAATATCACAATTGGGACATGGAATATGACCCATGGGGACCAGATGACCCTTCAATAGAACAACAACTTAAAGAACTTCCCGAAGAAGTAATTAAGGAAACTATTGAAAGTTCCATTGACCTGAAAGAAGAAGTTGACATTTTTGAGGACTACAGGCGTTCCTTCTGCAGAATTAGAAAGGCAATGATTATGGCAGAATCAGAAAGAGACCTATTGCGATTAAAAAGAAGTAGTGATTTGTTGGTGGCAATGACATGGCTTCCTGATTTCCAAGAGCGATTTGCTGATGTGTTTGATAAGTTGAGGCAATTGGTTGAAAAGGAAGAGCAGCGCACTGTCAAGGTGGCTGAAATTATAGCAACTGTAAATGGATGGAATGCATCTTTTGAAAAATGGGATTCCTCGGACATTGAAGAGGACCAAACCGTGGAACAATACATTGAACAACTACTTGAGGAAGAAGAGAAGGCAGAAAAATATATTCCCACAGAGTCCAGATATAAAGAGGGACGCACACTGTGGCTTATATATTTCCATAAAGGGAGAAATAGATGGCTTGCAAAGAGAATATATTTCCCGGGGTCAGCACGAAACATTAAACTTGAAGGACCCGCTGAATTCACTAACAGATTTGGTAAAAAAGTATGGGGCGTCAAAATCACTTATGAAGCCTTATTGAAAGCCACAACAATCAAGCGCGGCAATGTTCTTATTCATCTTCCTGAACGATGGGTTAAGAGAAGCAAAGTTGTGCAGTTGCCCAAAGAAGCAGAGAAGATTGAACTTAAGGAAGACAGACCAGATTTCGCTTATCCAGTGACATAAAATATAGTTTAATTCTTCAAATAGAATTTGAAAAACTGTTTAGATGTTGTAAGATAAAGTTTTTTTTCGTAACTTTATTTTAAAATTTCCTAACATGGATAAGAAGGGAAGAGTTAGTGGACAATTAACTAAGGAAGACTTGGACCATTTGATAGGACAAATCAGACATATCAAAAAACATTTGCCATTTTTAATTCAGTTAAGTCCAGAGGAACGAAGAGGAGGTCTCAAAATGGGTGATAGAACAGTTGCTTTCGTGGAACGTGCCCTGCAGATAGCACAGGAAAGAAAAGATTTGTTGCCGCCTTATGTAGATTTAGAAGAAATGGAAAGGGATTTAGAATTATGGAAAAACTTAGGAATTCTTGTCCAGGAACTATCTTCCCTGCTTGAAGCAGTGGAGGACACACGTATGGCTGCCGGAGCAGATGCTTACACTACTGCATTGCTTATTTACAACTCTTTGAGGCAGGCTGCTGAAGCAGGAGTGCCCGGTTTGGATACTTTAATAGCAGAACTCAGTAGAAGGTTTGAATATGCTACTAAAGGTCGGACCTCTACTGGTGAACAGTCCGAAGAAAGTCAAGGGGAATAGTTATAAATAAGTTAGTCTAAGACGTGTTTTAAGATACGATAGGCAAATTGAAAGCCCCTTGAGGCAATATGTGATGGTGATGGAGGCAAACAGAAAGCCTCCTGAGGCAATATGGAATGGTGGTGGAGGCAAACCGAAAGCCTCTTGAGGCAATATGGAATGGTGGTAGAGGCAAATTGAAAGCCCCTTGAGGCAATATGGGATGGTGATAGAGGCAAACAGAAAGCCCTTTGAGGCAATATGGAATGGTGGTGGAGGCAAACCGAAAGCCCCCTGAGGCAATATGGGATGGTGATAGAGGCAAACAGAAAGCCCTTTGAGGCAATATGGAATGGTGATAGAGGCAAATTGAAAGCCCCTTGAGGCAATATGTGATGGTGATGGAGGCAAACCGAAAGCCTCCTGAGGCAATATGGAATGGTGGTGGAGGCAAACCGAAAGCCTCTTGAGGCAATATGGAATGGTGGTAGAGGCAAATTGAAAGCCCCTTGAGGCA
>JAJRPU010000182.1 GCA_024280615.1 Bacteroidota bacterium
GGGATGTCTATGAGATTGAGGGTAGGTGGCTGGTAATGGTAGTTACAGACAGAATATCTGCTTTTGATACAATCTTCCCGGAACCCATTCCATATAAAGGACAGGTTCTTAACCAGATAGCAGCTTTTTTCCTTGATATGGCAAAAGATATAATCCCAGTGTGGCTCACCGGGGTCCCACATCCCAACGTTTCTGTGGGTGTTAAGTGCGACCCTGTTCCGGTTGAATTTGTGGTGAGGGCTTATCTCGCTGGTAGTGCATTGCGGAAATATCAAAAAGGTGAAAGAGTTTTTGGTGAACATATACTTCCTGATGGTCTTAGACCATACGACCCACTTCCAGAACCAATCTTAACACCCACAACCAAGGCTCAGGATGGACACGATGTTGATATTACCCCCAAGGAGATTATAGAACAGGGAATCTTATCAGAAGAGGATTATAGACGCATAGAAAAGATATCTCTTAAGCTGTTTAAGCAGGGCAGTGAATGGGCACAATCCAGAAATCTAATATTCGCTGACACTAAATATGAGTTTGGATATTATAATGACACATTATTCCTCATTGATGAAGTGCATACACCAGATTCGTCAAGATATTTTGATAAACAGGATTATGAAGTAAAGAAGGAACAAAACAAGGACCCAGAACAACTTTCAAAAGAAAAATTCAGGCAATGGTTGTTACAACATAACTTTTCAGGTGAAGGAAAGCCCCCTCAATTGACAGAAAGTATAATTGAAGACCTATCAAAGCATTATATTGAGATTTATGAAAGGTTAATAGGAAGCAAGTTTGTTCCATATCCTTACACAGACAATTTCTTAGACGACCTCCGCAAAAAAATTGTTTCCTTCTTGGAGGAAGTGGGAGCCATATAGTCGGTCACTTCGGGAACTTTTTGTCTATCTATTTCATTACAAATTCAAGTGCAGGGTTTTTCCCTGTGCATTATGTTTTTATTTTGTGCGTAACTTTGCAAATGTAAAATAAGAGAAAAATGGCAGAAAAGCAAAAATTTGAAAGGACGAAGCCGCACGTTAACGTGGGAACAATAGGACACGTTGACCACGGTAAAACAACTCTTACTGCAGCTATAACCCACTATCTGGCTCAAAAGGGTAAGGCAGAAGAAAGGTCCTACGAAGACATTGATAACGCTCCAGAAGAAAAGGAACGTGGTATTACAATTAACGTTGCTCACATTGAATACGAAACAGACAAAAGACACTACGCTCACATTGACTGCCCAGGTCACGCTGACTACATTAAGAACATGATCACTGGTGCCGCTCAGATGGACGGTGCTATCCTCGTTGTGTCAGCAACTGACGGTCCAATGCCTCAAACAAGAGAACACGTCCTGCTTGCACGTCAGGTTGGCGTACCAGCAATTGTAGTGTTTATTAACAAGACTGACTTAGTTGATGACCCCGAATTGGTTGACCTCGTTGAAATGGAGGTTAGAGACCTGCTTAACTTCTACGGTTTTGATGGTGACAATGCACCTGTAATCAAGGGGTCTGCTTTGAAGGCATTGGAGGATGACCCTGAGGCTCTAAAGGCAATCGGTGAGTTGCTGGATGCAATGGACAGTTACATTCCAGAGCCTCAACGTGACATTGATAAGCCATTCTTGATGCCTATTGAAGATGTGTTCTCTATCACCGGGCGTGGTACGGTGGTTACTGGTCGCGTGGAAAGAGGAATCCTCAAGCCAGGTGAGGAAGTAGAAATCATAGGTTTCGGCAAGGACCTTAAGACTGTCGTCACCAGCATTGAAATGTTTCGTAAAATCCTTGACGAAGCACGGGCTGGTGATAACGTCGGTTTATTGCTCAGGGGAGTTGGTAAAGAAGACGTTTGGAGAGGAATGGTTGTAGCAAAGCCCGGTTCCATTAAACCTTACAGGAAGTTTAAGGCTCAGGTTTATGTTCTGAAAAAGGAAGAGGGCGGGCGTCATACTCCATTCCAAACAGGTTATCGTCCTCAATTCTACTTCAGAACAACAGACGTGACTGGCGAAATTAAGCTGCCTGAGGGTGTTGAAATGGTGATGCCTGGAGACCACGTTGAACTGGAAGTTGAGCTTGTCCAGCCCGTAGCCCTTGAAAAAGGTCTGAAATTTGCTATCCGTGAGGGTGGCAGGACTGTTGGTGCTGGACAAATCACAGAAGTAATTGAGTAATTTTTAGTTGTTAATAGTTAATGGGGGAGGTGAGAGCACCTCCCCTCTAACACGCGGGAGTAGCTCAACTGGCAGAGCGGCGGTCTCCAAAACCGCAGGCTGGGGGTTCGAGTCCTCCCTCCCGAGCAAATGCATCATAAGACAAATGAAGGGACTAATAAATTACTTCAAGGAATCTTGGATTGAATTAAAAAGATTTGTTACTTGGCCTACCTGGGAGGAATTATTTGATACCACTATTGTAGTTGCTACTGCAACCATCATTCTAACTCTAATAATAGCAGTAATGGATATTGCTTCCTCAAATTTAATGGACATAGTTTACTCGCTTAAATAATTTGTTGGAATGGAGGGAACTACGTGGTATGTCCTGAGGGTTATATCTGGGCAGGAAGAGAAAATTAGAAAAGCTTTAGAAAAAGAACAGAAGTACGCACCGTGGGGTAAACACTTAATTCAGGTGTTCATACCTAAGGAAAAAATTTATACCCAGAGGCAAGGGAAGAAAATAAGAAAAGAAAGAAACGTTATGCCAGGATATATGTTCATAGAAGTTGATGAGTTGACTCCCGAAATGATATATGACATTAACAGAATTCCTAATGTTATCAGTTTCTTGACGGATGCTTCCGGTAACCCACAACCCTTGGACAAGGAAGAAATAAGTAAATTGCTTGGCAAAGCCCATGAATTGGAAGAGAGTCCGGAAAAGCTTGAATTGACTTTTTATAAAGGAGAAAGCGTTAAAATTGTGGATGGTCCATTCCAAGACTTTATTGGAACAATAGACGAAATCATAGAAGACAAGAAGAAGTTAAGGGTCATTGTACC
>JAJRPU010000006.1 GCA_024280615.1 Bacteroidota bacterium
CACTGGTTGCTGGTCTCTGGACACAATTATAATTACTGAACCTGCTCCCATTGTTATTAGCAATGTCCAAAGTTCTCCTCCTTCAAGTTGCGATAGTTCAAACGGTTGGATTAAAATCACTCCTGCTGGCGGCGTCCCACCTTATAATATTTCCTGGTCAACGGGTGCCACCGGCGATAGTATTGGAAATTTATCCAGTGGAAGCTATGTGGTTACTATAACTGATAGCAATGGGTGTTCCTTCATTGACACTATTGTCCTTCAAGGACCTGATGCTCCACGGGTAGACGGCTTAACTGTTGAAAATCCTAAATGTGCAGGTGATTCGACGGGTTCCATTACAATATCCATATCAGGGGGAACTCCTCCTTACACTCACAATTGGTCTCATGGTGTTTCAACCAATAGCAACACCATATCTAACTTGCCTGCCGGAACGTATACAGATACTATTGTTGACGCCAGTGGCTGCAGAACAGTTGTGACGGTCACCATTTCTGAACCTCCTCCCCTAGAAGTGAATCTCTCCCTAGCACAACCCAAAGAATGTAATTCAAACGATGGATATATAGAGGTGCAAGTCAATGGAGGAAAGCCCCCTTATACATACCAATGGAGTACAGGTGACACAGGTCAAGTCCTCAATAACTTATCACCAGGGACATATACCGTTTCGGTTATTGATAGCAATGGCTGCAGGCATACTCAACAGGTATTCCTGTCAGCAGAAAATGGACCTCAGCTTTCCTCTTCCTCGGAGCTTCTTTCCTGTTCACCTCCTCAATATGTTGTAAGTATTGAAGCTTCCGGTATCTCTCAACCTTATGTTGTATATTGGGACACCTATGACACAACCAATTCTTTAACTGACACACTTCCCCCAGGAACGTATATTATTGTTGTGAATGATGGGTCCGGTTGTATAGCTGTAGATACAGTTGTTTTGCCATCAATGGATACCTTGTGGGTAGATGTAACCCCTGCAATAGATACAATTGCCCCCGGGGATACAGTAGTGTTGTATGGTTCCACTAATGCTGCTATCTGGTGGTGGAGCCCCGGGGAATTCCTTAACGACTCGCTGTCCCTCAATCCCATAGCACAACCAATTACAACAACTACGTTCTATCTTTATGCTGTAACAGCGTCTGGATGCATCGCAATAGACACGGTAATAATTATAGTGGAAGGAGAACCTATAGTATATTTCCCAGACTACTTCTCTCCCAATGGAGACGGAAGCAACGATCTTTTCAGACCCATTTATTGGGGGAATGTCAGAATAGAGTGGTGGATCTATAACAGATGGTCGGAGATAGTCTTCAGGGGCACTGAGCAAGATGCATGGGACGGAACATACAGAAACAAACCACAGCCAATGGATTCATATGTGTTGGTCGCTACTATCCTTCCTCAAGAGGGAGAACAACGGGGCAAACCAGTTCAGATAGTTAAAAATATTCTTTTAATAAGGTAAAATGTTTGTGCTATGGATGGGAGAATCAAGACTTATCTGGAATTCTATCAGTTCTATCTGAGTGAGTATAGTAATCCAATGTGTCGTTTTCTATATTTTGTAGGAACTGGATTAGTAATAATCCTTGCAATTGTGTTCTCTGTTTATAGCCTCTGGAAATATTGGTGGATTCTTCCTATTGTGGGCTATGGTTTCGCTTGGATGGGACATTTCTTTTTTGAAAAGAACAAACCGGCAACTTTCAAATATCCAATTTGAAGCCTTATTTCCGACTTCAGAGAATGTTCTTTGAGATTCTTTTGTAGGAAAGCTAGGTTTTAGGAAGTCTTAGCTTCAATAAATATGCTAAAGGTATAGTTTATTCATTCATTTGTTCTATTACTCAAGTTACGGAACACAAAACGTACCTGTCCCAGTAGCCACCAGGCTCCCCTAAACTCATGGCTTGAATTTTATGATGACGCAAATTTTACTAATACTTTATGTCGCATAAAACCATTGATTTTATTGGACACTTTGCAAATAGCCGTAATCTTCATACCACAAATAATATCAAAACATTACTAAATCCCTTAATACTATTGGTTTTTATGGAGGCTATAGTTCCAGAACTCAAGTCAACCCTTAGCTCCACATATACAAACTTCCCTCTCTTGAACCAAAAATTTCTCTATTTGAGCCCAAGAGTTGGTTATCTACAGCAAAATTTTGGTTATGATTCCTTTGTTTTTCATAAGCTGTTGCCGAATTTTCGTTTTGGGCTCTCAAACCCATACATTGAAAACCCAGCGTTTGGCTTCCGTAACCCAAATTTTCGTCTCCTGAACACAAGCCTTTGCTTCTCGTTATCAAATGTGTCCTCCCAATGCGAAGAAGCAAAGAAAGGTTTAGATGCCCTCCCAGTTGCTTAGGATTTCTGTTTAAAAAATGCCAATGCAGATGATGGAACAAACGTTTTGAGGATATCAACAGGCGTGTCGCTTTCTTGTAATTGTTAATTGTGCTTTTGTTCACAGCAAACAAATGAATAGCCACGTTTGTCATCACTTATGTTTTGCCAAAATTTTGACCTGAA
>JAJRPU010000183.1 GCA_024280615.1 Bacteroidota bacterium
GTGGTTGCGTTTGTAAGTAGTAAATAAGTCTTTGATAGTTTCTTCATTTATTGTTTTATCATGGAGAAAAGAATCCACCTCTATTATATATGTCTTTAATAGATTAGTTTCCCATTCAAGGCGTTGGCGCTCATGTAAAGAATAGTATGAACGAGCTATTTCCACGGAAAAGAAATCAAAAACTTCTTTTCTGCTTTTAAATCGCTGAGCGGACATTTGGTCTGTCTTCTTTATTGATAGTTAAATTAATGATCAGTGCAAAATTAGTAACATTTTTGTTATTAACAGTTGTATCTTCAGAAAGTTATATGTTATGTAATGCAAAAAAGATATAATTGATCACTAGTGGTGTTCTTTTGTGGCTTTGATCTCCTTAAGGAGTTCCTTCTTAAATTTCCTTTCAGCTATGGGAAGCATAATTAGTTTTGAGTGTGGTATTGCTTGCGGAAAGATAGTAGTGTAGTATTTCCTGATAAGGGCTTGTTTTTCCTCTTCCAGTTTGAGCCATTGTTCAATTGCTTGCTTCGCTTCCCCCTCTGTTATATTGTTGCCTTTTTTCTTGAGGCTTTGTCTGAATTCCTTGCGTTTCTGTCTGATTTTCCTGAGGTCCTGAAGGTATTGTTTGTAAAGTGGTTTGAATTTTTGGGCTTCTTGGGGAGTGAGTTGCATGAATTTTATTACGAATTCCGTTCGTCTCTCTTCAATTTCCTTGATTTTTTCTTCTGAAGGGGGTTGGGCGTTGACAAGCAAAGGGATGCTAAGTGCAATAGCCGTAATCAAAATTAGTGTTCTCATGGTTTCTGGATTTTGAGAGGTTATTGGTTAAAGGCTAGTGTTTCAATGACAAGTTCTGTTTCCACTTCGTCAAGGATGTATTCTTCCAGTGCCTGGTGTGTACTTTCAGGTCTAGAAAAGAACAAATCAAGTAGAAGGGGAAAGGAAAGTATTAAGGTCAAGGCTACAGCGGTGCCCATCACTGCCCTGTGAAGTTTTTTCTTTCTGTGTCGCTTTTTGATTCTTTCTGAAAGATTTTCAAAGTAGCCTTCAGGAGTTGTGTATCTAATCATTTTGTTGTTTTTGGGGTTTCTGTTGTTTTAGACGCGGTTGGCTCGTGAATGTTTAGTCCAGAAATTTTGCTTTTTAGTTTGTTGACGACTTGATGATATGTTGTTCGGGCAGTGCTCTCACTAATGCCCAGTCGGACAGCAATTTCTTTGAAAGACAGTCCATCAAAGTGCCTGAGAGAAAACACAGCCTTTTGTCTTGGCGGCAATAGGGCAATTTCCTGTAAAATTTTCTTATAAGCTGAATTGTAGTCTATGTATGGGTCTGCCTGAACCCGTTGGATATACCAATCTTCAAAGTTTGAAAAGGGATGTAGGAATTTGAACCTTCGTCGTTGTTTCCTTAAAAAGGAAATTGCTTCATTGTAGGCGATACGATCGATGAAAGTGGATAGAGCACTTTCCTTGCGGAAGTTGTCTAATCCTTTCCAGAGTTTTAGGAAGGTTTCCTGCAGGACATCGTCGGCATCCTCGTGGGTATGAACCAGATGCCTGATGAAGTTATATAACGGTTTAGCGAAGTGTTGAACCAGCAATCCAAATGCAGCATCTCTGTCTTCTTCCCACAGAGATAAAATCTTTACTTCTATATTCTGTTGCTTGCTCACAGAATTTTAGACGTGCTAAAAGTCGTTTTGTTTAGTTCCACTTAATAACTAATTAATAATCAGTGATGTTCTTGAACAGCCATGCCAATAAACAAGGATGAGAGCATAGTGAATATATACGCCTGAATAAAGGCAACAAGGATTTCCAGGAAGAACAAGAAGATAAGCAGACCGACCACTATAGGAGAAATACCCAATCCTGCAATAACGCTCATGGCACCGAAAATGAATATCATTGAAAGGATTGAGAGCATGCTCATGTGTCCACCGAATATGTTTGCGAAGAGACGGACAGCGAGAGCAATGTGCTTTGAAAAAACACCTATCACTTCAACCAACGGCATAATGGGCAAACCGAATTTTAGCCACCACGGAACACCGGGAGTGTTAAAAATGTGCTTCCAGTATTCCTTGTTCGCATTAGCGTGAATGATAATGAATGTAAACATGGTTAACGTTACAGTGGTTGAAATATTGCCGGTAATATTAAACCCGAAGGGAGTTAAACCAAGCAGGTTGGACGTGAGGATAAAGAAAAATGCTGTAAGCAGATAAGGCAAGAACTTATAGTGTTTTTCGCCAATAGTTGGCTTTGCGACTTCATCTCTGATAAAGATAATAATGGGTTCTAAGAGCCTTTGCATAATGGATTTAGGAGGTGAATAAGGGTTTCTGGAATAGGCTCTTGCAACGGGAATCATAATAAGGAGCAACAAGATTGCAGCAAGGATGCCCTGAAAAACTGTTCTGGTAATGGAAAAATCATACACAGGTACGTCAAGCACGTTGCCATTATCATCAACTGCCACTATATATGGCTTTCCAAGATTAGTCCTTTCAATTTTGTAACCATTGTAGTGCTCATTATAAAACAAATGTTTTGAACTAAAGATGGATAAACCCCTTTCAGGAGAATAGACAATAACAGGCAAATAGAGGTTAATATGCTTATTCCCGATTGTAGCAAAGTGCCACTTGTAGTCATCAAGTAAGTGGTGGAAAATCATATGGCCGGGATTAAATCCTTCGCCATTATGCCCACTGCCTGCATACAAGCCAGTGGATAATAGGAAAATTCCCACTAATGATATAAGCCGCTTCATCCCCTTTGTTCTTTTTTGCAAAGTTAAGTCAAGTCTCGCAAAGCAAATTTTCTTCAATAACTTTGTTATCATGGGTATGTTTGGAAAGAATGTAAAGGAGGAGTTGAATGCTATTTGGGCAGAGCAATGGCTCTCTATGCTTGAGGAGTTAGAACTGCGTCGTAAACAGGTCTCTCTGGGAGGAGGTCCCAAAGCAATAGAACGACAGCATAAGAAAGGGAAGATGACTGCCCGGGAACGGGTGGAATACTTGCTTGATAAGGACAAGCCTCATTTTGAAATAGGGACGTTTGCCGGATGGGAAATGTATGAGGAATGGGGGGGCTGTCCGTCCGGAGGAACAATAGTTGTCTTGGGATATGTGTCGGGTCGCCAATGTGTTATAGTTGCTCACGATGCCACTGTTAAAGCAGGTGCTTTCTTCCCAATTACTATAAAGAAAAATTTACGGGCTCAGGAAATTGCCATTGAAAACAGGCTTCCGATTATATATCTAGTTGATTCGGCAGGAGTGTTCTTACCAATGCAAGATGAAGTTTTCCCAGATAAAGAACATTTTGGCAGGATGTTCTATAACAATTCCCGGATGAGTGCCATGGGAATCCCACAGATTGCCGCTATCATGGGCAGTTGCGTAGCGGGAGGAGCCTACCTGCCCATCCTTTCTGATGAAGCATTAATAGTAGAGAAAACAGGGTCCGTATTCCTTGCGGGTCCTTACCTTGTTAGAGCAGCAATCGGTGAAATAACCGATGAGGAGACTCTGGGAGGTGCTACAACACACACAGAGATTTCCGGAGTAACGGATTACAAATGCAAAGACGATAAAGACTGCCTTGACAAGATTAAAGCCATAATAGATAAGTTGGGTCCATTTCCTAAAGCAGGGTTTAATAGGGAGGAACCTGTTCCGCCAGAACGTCGTCCAGAAGAAATCTATGGCTTGTTGCCCCCAGACCCTACATTGCAATACGACATGTATAAAGTCCTTGAGACAATTGTTGATGAGGGTTCCTTCGTGGAATATAAAAAAGGATATGGTCCCACGATAATCACTGGCTATGCACGCATTGACGGATGGGCAGTGGGAATAGTTGCTAATCAACGGTTGGTGGTCAAAACCCGAAAGGGAGAGATGCAGGTGGGCGGAGTTATATATTCCGATTCGGCGGACAAAGCAGCAAGGTTCATTATGAATTGCAATCAAAAGAGAATCCCTATTGTGTTCTTGCAAGACGTTACGGGATTTATGGTTGGCACAAAGGCAGAGCATGGTGGAATAATCAAAGACGGAGCCAAAATGGTAAATGTGGTTTCCAATTCCATAGTCCCTAAAATCACGATTGTTCTCGGAAATTCCTTTGGAGCAGGGAACTATGCCATGTGTGGCAGAGCCTATGACCCACGACTGATGTTAGCCACGCCATCGGCACGAATAGCTGTCATGGGTGGTGAACAGGCAGCCAAAACATTGCTTCAAATACGCAAAAACCAACTCAAAAAGGCAGGAAAGGAACTCTCACCAGAGGAAGAAGAAAAACTGCTTAACGAAATCAAAGAAAAGTATAACAAACAGATGAGTCCATATTATGCAGCAGCAAGACTATGGATTGATGAGATAATTGACCCGGCAAAACTTAGAGAGTGGATTAGTTTTACAATTGAAATGGCAAATAACAGACCAATAACAGAAGAATTTAAGACTGGAGTAATTCAGGTTTAAAATCCTAACGATATGACAGAAATTATGCATCCCCCCGAACCATTTAAAATCAAAATGACCGAACCAATATGGTTATTGCCACGAAAACAACGATATGAAAAACTAAAAGAAGCACACTATAACTTATTCTTCCTTAGGTCAAGAGACGTCTTTATTGACCTGTTGACTGACAGCGGCACGGGGGCCATGAGCCAAGACCAATGGGCAGCAATGCTTTTGGGAGATGAAGCCTATGCCGGTGCAAGGTCTTGGGAAGAGTTCTATTCAGTTGCTAACGACCTTACGGGTTGTGAACATATTTTCCCGGTTCATCAGGGCAGGGCAGCAGAACGAATCATATTCTCTGTCGTTGACACTGACGGGAAGATATTTATCAGCAATGGGCATTTTGATACCACAAGGGCAAACATTGAATCCAGAGGAGGGATTGCAATTGACCTGCCAGATGAAAATGCTAAAAGCCCTTTCAAAGGGAATCTTGACATAGCCAGAGCAGAGGAGTTAATCAAGCAAAAGAGAGACAGAATAGGTGGATTAATCCTGACGCTGACAAACAACACGTTCGGTGGAGTGCCCGTCTCCTTGGAAAACATTAGACAGACTTATGAACTCGCAAAGAAACATGACCTGCCGTTGTATATGGACATTGCCCGAATTGCAGAAAACGTCTATTTCATCTGGAAATATGAACTCAATGAGGAAGGAGACGACCTGTGGGAAATAGGCAAAGAGATATGCCGATACGCCGATGTATTAATGATGAGTGCTAAGAAGGACGGACTTGTTAACATGGGAGGAATGCTATGTGTTAGGGATGATACTCTCGCAGAACAAATAAAGATTGACCTTATTCTCGGAGAGGGCTTCCCCACTTATGGAGGCTTAGCAGGAAGAGACTTATCAGCCCTTGCCGTGGGACTAAAAGAAGCGTTTCAATTGCCATATCTTGAATATCGCATTGGACAAGTTAGATACCTATGGCATCGTCTAAAAGAAATAGAAATTCCAGTTCTTAAGCCGCACGGTGGACACGCCGTATATGTTGACGCCGCCAAATTCTATCCCGACATACCCCCAGAAAAATATCCCGGTCAGGTGCTTGCATGTATGCTATATCTGGAAGGTGGCATTAGAACAGTGGAAATAGGTTCTGTTATGTTCGGCAAAGAAGAAAATGGAAAGTTTATTCCAGCCCCTAAGGAACTGGTCAGGCTCGCCATACCAAGAAGAATCTATACGCAAAGCCACATGGACCACGTCATTAGGGTGTTTGAGCAAGTCAAGAACAAAGAATCGTTTTGCAAGGGGTTCAGGATAACCAAGGCGATGCCTTATCTGAGGCATTTCACTGCCCATTTTGAACCTGTTAATTAAATGGTTGGAGAGATGCGAGTGGCA
Organism: Bacteroidota bacterium; assembly: GCA_024280615.1. Lineage (GTDB taxonomy): Bacteria > Bacteroidota > Bacteroidia > JAADEI01 > JAADEI01 > JAADEI01. Next base: position 5,897 of record JAJRPU010000183.1, read on the forward strand.
GTGCTCGGTGCCACTGGACTCGTCGGAACAACGCTTCTGAAAGTATTGGAAGAACACAGGTTTCCTATTAGCGAATTGATACCCATTGGATTAACTTCCATTGGTAACAAGGTTTTGTTCTCGGGCAAAGAATGGACTGTTGTATCGCCAGAAGAAGCCCTGTCCCTAAAGCCTGATTTACTTTTCGGCATGGCGGGAAGCGATGTTGCCAAACAATGGATTCCACGTTTTGTGGAAGCAGGAGCGATAGTTGTGGATAATTCATCTGCATTCAGGCTTGAACCAGATGTTCCCCTTGTGGTGCCTGAAGTTAATCCAGAAGACATAGGGCAAAGTCGCTTGATTGCTAACCCCAATTGTTCAACGATTCAGATGGTTGTCGCACTTAACCCCTTGCATGAACTATATGGCATAAAGAAAATTGTTATTTCCACATATCAAGCGGTTTCTGGGAGCGGTCGGGAAGCCCTTGAACAACTGAAACAGGAACGAAGTGGAATTGCCTTCCCTGAAAAAAAACGGTTCTATCCCCATCGGATTGACCTTAATGTCCTGCCCCATTGCGACAACTTCCTTGAAGGGAACTACACTCGTGAAGAACTGAAGTTGAGATATGAAAGCAGAAAAATATGGCATTTGCCCAACCTGTCGGTCATAGCCACTGCCGTGAGAGTCCCTGTCCCCGTCGGACACAGCGAATCCATATATGCCGAGTTTGAGGAAGAAGTTGACTTAAAAGAAGTTTATGACGTCCTTTCCTCTGCACAGGGCATAAGCCTTATGGACAACCCCCAGAACAATGAATATCCAATGCCTGCATACGTGGCAGGAAAAGATGAAGTGTTTGTCGGCAGGATAAGGCTTGACCAGGATAACCCTAAAGCCATTGCCCTGTGGTGCGTGGCAGATAACCTCAGAAAGGGTGCGGCAACGAACGCAGTCCAAATAGCAGTCAAGAGATTAGGCTTATGAATAATACCACTAAAAACATACTTACTGTTCTTGGAATCACTTATGGCTTAACTGTTATCACAGACTTTATTACATATAAACTTTTTGTGAGTCCAAGTGAAAGTGTTAATGCACTGCTATCAATCAGAATGTTCGTTCCCGCCATTGCAGTTATAATTTTCCATTATATATGCGGGAAATGTCTTTCACTGAGCGTTGTGGGCTTATCGCTTACTCGTTCCAGACGGGCTTATGCCTTCGCTATCATAGCCCCAATAGCAGTTTTCCTTGTCTCTCTCGCCATCAGTGCACTGTTGGGTTTTGAAGTGCGAACCATTCAAGAGATGTATGAATATGCCAATCAAAAGGTTAAGCAACCCATTCCAATGGTGCCAAGCGGGTTCCTGATGGTGCTTATCGTTATTGGCATTCTAACAGGCATTACTTTTAATGCACTCTTTGCCTTCGGTGAAGAAATCCTATGGCGTGGACTAATACCCACATTACTCGGACTGAGGTATAAATTTTTCTATGCTACAGCTTTCTCGTGGGTATTCTGGTTTTTATGGCATTTGCCACTCACAGCCCTCCTGCAGTATAACTATCCTTTGGAAGCCCCTCGGGCTTTGGTGTTGCTCGCATCAGCACTCGTAACTTTCGGAATGACCTTAACCATGATGCCTCTTCGCTATAATACCAATTCCGTTATCCCAACCGCTCTCTTGCACGGAATGACAATGTCCATGGGAATAGTCGCAGACTACTTCATAAGCGATACACTCTGGACAGGAGCCTCAGGAATCATTACTGGCATTGTATGGACACTGGCTGGATTAGTAAGTTATTTCTTGTTTGTTAAGGATTCAAACGAAAGTGATAAATTTTAGACAAATACTCAATATGTGGGTAAAATATCTGTCACTAAGTCTATTGTTATTGTCAGGATGTTATAGCGACAGTCAAATTCTAACCATTGACAGAAACTGCTTTAATGCCTTATGGGTCTGGCAGTTCCCTAAAAACACGTCCGAAATGGATAGGCTAATTATGTCTGCCCGAAAAAGCAACATATCACTTTTGCTCATCAACCTATATTCTTCGCAATCCAATTCACTAGGATATAATTTGCCTGAATTTGCCTATATTGAAACCATCGACAAGAAGGCTCTTTCTGCAAATATGTCCTTGTGGACAGTTTATGGAACCCCAGAATGGATACATTCATCTTGCGATTCAAACCTCATTCCGCTTATTAAGGGGATAGTAGCCTACAAACAAGGAAAGCCTAATTCCACAATAACTGGAATTGTCTTAGATATTGAACCTACCGAACCCATTCCTGCCGATACATTTATCTCAATGCTTCAGTTTTTCCAATGCACTAAAAATTTTTTGACCGCTCATAATTTACAATTAGGTATAGCATTTAGATTTTTCTGGACAGACTCTGTCTATTTCAATGGTACAAACAAACCCGTATATCAGCATATTATTGACCTTGTCGACCTGCCAATAATTATGGCGTATAGAGATTTCGCAGGTTCTCAATGTCCAGACAATGGAATTATTTGCCTTTCCGAGCAAGCTGTAGAATACGCCTCAAGGACGCAGAAACCCCTTTTAATTGGAATTGAAACAATGAATTGCGTTCCTTATTGCGGAGACGAGCACGTAACATTCTACGAAGAAGGACAACAAGTATTAAATCAAGAACTAACAAATGTTTACAAACATTTTTCTAATTTTCATATCGGTTTCGCGATACACTCATACCAACAAGAATACTTATCTGGCAACGGAAAGTGGCAATTTATAAATCCAAAATTTCCCTGTCCCCCCATGTGGTAAATAAAACCCAATATGCAGATTTCTTTCTCAGAACGTAATCACTCTATCACTGTCTACTACTATATCATATAAATCTTGCATTGTAGAGAGCGGACACAACTCAGACCCTTCTGAATTCCTTATTTTCAAACATGTTCCACAAGCATAAATTTTACCGCCATTATTCACAAATTTTTCCATTTCTTCTGTTACTTTGAACTGTTCTGTGTCAAGGGATTCGCATTCCACACCCTTTCCAAGCAGGAAAATTTTAACCTCATCGCCTTTGTTAAGGGAGAAATTGCCGAAGCGAAAAGCATTCCACACAGTCTCAGGGTCGTTGGAATAAATCACTATTCCTATTTTCATTGCACACTTATTTTGACTTGAACAAATATACAAAGACACAGTTTGTGGTTATGCATACTGTCAAAACACCGTAACTTTGTAAATGAAAAAAATCGGAGAGCGATGCTACAGGTAGGTAAACCAATTCAGGATTTTGAATTCCAGTATTACGACCCGAAGACAGACCAATGGGGCAAAAAAAGGCTCTACGACATTTTGAAAGAAGGCAAGTGGGTAATTATGTTCTGGTATCCCGCTGACTTCACCTTTGTTTGCCCTACTGAACTAGCTGACCTAGCAGCCTTCGCAGATGAGTTTGACAAATACAATACAGAAGTGATTTCCTTTAGCACAGACACCCCGTTCGTTCACAGGGCTTGGAGGCAAACAGAGCCTCTTTTGAAGGACTTTAATTTCCTAATGGGCAGTGATGCCAGTTGCCGAATAGCCAGAGACCTCGGCATCTTTTCTGAGGAAGAGGAAGTAGCCTACAGGGCAACTATAATCA
>JAJRPU010000184.1 GCA_024280615.1 Bacteroidota bacterium
AAGAAACTGGCTCAAAAACTCATTAAACAAGCCAAAGAAGCCCTGCAAAAAGGAGACGAGAAAGCAGCAGGTTTAGCACTACTCAGACTAAAACGAGGACTTCCTAAATACAGACCCTTCTTAAAACTTCTTCAGGAACCAGGAGTTCAAACCCTACTAATCAAAACAGAAAACTATTACTTGCAAGACAACGCCCGGGAAATGCCTAAGGTAGACGAAGAACTATACTTCGTCATTGACGAGAGAAACAACACTGTTGACCTGACTGATAAAGGTATTGACCTAATCACCGGGCAAAGTGAAGACCCGAGTATGTTTATCCTTCCCGACCTTGGGACACTTATGGCAGAAATAGAAAACAGTGACCTTTCACCTGAAGAAAAGCAAAAGAAAAAGGACCAAGTCTTAAGGGAATATGCTGCAAAAGCCCAAAGATTACATATTCTTCAACAACTGCTTCGGGCATATACACTCTTTGAGCGAGACGTGGACTATGTGGTTATGGACGGACAGGTAAAGATAGTTGACGAGAACACAGGTAGGATACTTGAAGGCAGAAGATATTCCGAAGGGCTTCATCAAGCCATTGAAGCAAAGGAAAATGTTAAGGTTGAAGGAGACACACAGACCTATGCTACTATTACCCTACAGAACTACTTCCGAATGTATCACAAGTTGGCAGGGATGACGGGTACCGCCGAAACAGAAGCAGCAGAATTCTGGGAAATCTATAAACTGGACGTGGTCGTTATTCCAACACATAAGCCAGTTATCAGGGAAGACAAAGAAGACCTTGTTTTCAAAACAAAACGGGAGAAATATAATGCTATCATTGAAGAAATTGAACGTTTGCACAAACAGGGAAGACCCGTCTTAGTGGGAACAACCAGCGTAGAGGTTTCCGAGTTGCTTAGCCGAATGCTCAAGAGGAAAGGTATTCCACATAACGTATTGAATGCTAAGCATCATCAAAGGGAAGCCGAAATAATAGCCCAAGCGGGACAAAAAGGGGCGGTTACCATAGCCACTAATATGGCAGGTCGTGGAACAGATATTAAACTGGGACCCGGTGTCGCCGAACTGGGCGGTTTAGCAGTTATAGGTACCGAGCACCATGATGCACGACGGATAGACAGGCAGTTAAGGGGACGAGCAGGTAGGCAAGGAGACCCGGGTTCAAGCCAATTCTTTGTCAGTCTGGAGGATGACCTTATGCGACTCTTTGGGTCCGAAAGAATAGCTAAACTCTTGGATAGACTGGGCTACCAAGAAGGGGAACCTTTACAACACCCTATGATAACACGCTCTATTGAACGAGCACAGAAAAAAGTTGAGGAAAACAACTTCGGCATAAGAAAAAGACTTCTGGAATATGACAATGTGATGAATGTTCAAAGGGAGGCAATATACACCCGTCGGAAGCACGCACTATATGGAGACCGGCTCGCAGTAGATATTTACAACACATTTAAAGACGTTGCATATTCAGTGATTGAGCGATACAAGGACTTAGACGACTATGAAGGACTCAAACAAGAAGTGTTAAGAATCTTCTCTATAAATCCACCATTCTCTGAAGAAGAATTCAAAAACCAGAAAGTTGACACCTTAGCAGAGAAACTATTTCAGGAAGCCTATTCAACCTATCAACGCAAGAAAAAACAAATGGCAGAAAAACTTTATCCGGCAATTAGAGAACTATATTTAGCACAAGGAGACAGAGTCAAAAGGGTTATCATTCCGTTCACTGATGGGATAAGAGTTGTTGAGGGAATTGTGGACCTAAAAAAAGCCTATGACACACAAGGGGAAGAGATAGCCAACGCCTTTGAAAGGGCAGTGACTCTCGCTTTAATTGATGATTATTGGAAGACCCACCTGAGGGAAATGGACCATTTGAAGCAAGCCGTTCAGACCGCAGCCTATGAACAAAAAGACCCGCTATTGGTGTATAAATTTGAAGCCTTTGAACTGTTCAAAGACATGCTTTATAAGATGAACAAAGACATTACAGCGTTCCTTATGAGAGGCGACATTATGGCTGAACGACCGCCCCAGCAACAACAAGCACCCAAGCCACAACCTATTAACATAAAAGCAGGGCGAGGGACCATGCCTGAACCTGCAATGCCAACACCACTGCCCCCAACACCCCAGCCGGTGTCTGTGAACCCACAAGTGGCAAGACAATCACGCCAAGCCAGAAGACCAGTTCCACCGCCACCACACCCAAACATGCCACCGCAACCAGTGGAACCAATCAGAAAGGGTAAGAAAATTGGCAGGAACGACCCATGCCCTTGCGGGTCCGGTAAAAAATACAAACATTGCCATGGCAGATTCGCATAAAAAAGTAGCTTTCGTAACAGGCTCATCAAGGGGAATAGGTAAAAGCCTTGCAGAAGTTTTAATTAAAAATGGGTTTTTTGTCATAGGCATAGCAAGGCACCAAGCAATAAATCATCCTTCCTATTCACACATAGCCCTTGATTTATCCGATGTTAATGCAGTATTGGAGTTTTCCTTTCCGACCTATGAAAACGTGGAGAAATTAGTTCTTGTGAACAATGCGGCAACGCTTGGGCACGTGGCTCACACAGGAGATATTGAAAACAAGAGCATTCCTACAGCTATCAGTGTAAATCTCACTTCGCCACTTATATTGATTAACAAGTTTGTAGGGACCTATCGCGGCAATAATGCAGAGAAGGTCATTATAAACATAAGCACTGGAGCGGCTTTCCACCCGGTGGATGGTTGGCTTCTATATTGCTCTTCCAAGGCAGGTCTTGAAATGGCTACACACGTTGTTAATGAAGATTTGCAAGTAACAGGAACAAAGAACTTCTATGTGTTTTCAGTTCTTCCGGGGATAGTGGACACGCAAATGCAAAGAGAGATAAGGAGCGTGCATGAAACAAATTTTTCAAGGAAACAAGAATTTGTTGAATACAAGCAATCCGGACAATTAAGAGACCCCGATGAAGTGGCAGAAAAAATATATGGAATCATAGACAAGCCCTATCTTTACAGTGAAGAGACCTTGAGAGTATGAGATTAGTTGAGGTTAAGACAGAAAGGGATGACCGGAAGTTCTGGGAAGTAGCCAGACACATATACAAAGATGACCCAAACTGGTATCCGCCACTTGACCTTGAAATGAAGGCATTGTTCCACCCACAGAAAAACCCATTGTTCAAACAAGGAGCAAAAGCCAAAAGGTGGTACATAGAGTCTGATGGGCAGCCCATAGCCCGAATAGCAGCATTCATTAATCCGTCATATCAAAAAACTTACAAGATTGATGTTGGAGGAATAGGATTTTTTGAATCGCCAGACGACCAAGAGATAGCAAATAGACTATTTGAGGTTGCGGAAGATTGGCTACGGGATAATAACCAGATTGCCGTTGATGGACCTATCAATTTTGGGGAAAGGAACAGGTGGTGGGGACTTCTGGTAGATGGGTTTTACCTTCCCACCTATGGAATGGCTTATAATAAACCATATTATCAAAAACTGTGGGAAACTGCTGGCTATCAAGAACTATACAAACAATTCACTTATGTTAGACCAGTCCACGATAAGTTTCATCCACGAGTCCTTACTGCCGCAGAAAAGTTCCGCTCAGACCCAAACTTCTCATTTGAACACTTTTCATGGAAAAATCTTGATAGATACATAAATGCTCTGATTCACATTTATACAAAAGCATGGGGTTCCAGACCAGATGCCAGAAAATTAACATACGAGGAGGTGAAAGCAGAACTCACTCACTACAAATTCTTGATTGATGAAAGGTTACTCTGGTTCGCATTCCACAAAGATGAACCCGCTGCATTCTTCATAATGTTTAGAGACATAACACCAATCGTCCAAAAACTCAATGGAAAACTAAATCTTATCAACAAACTGAGGTTCTGGTGGCATTTAAAATTTAATCCACCACGCCGAATGCTTGCCATTCTCTATGGAGTAATTCCAGAATTTAAAGCCACTGGTCTTTTGCTTGCCTTGGTATATGCCGCTGCTCAGGTAATAGTTCCTTCTGGAGACTATGATGAACTGGAGATGTATTGGATTGGGTCGTTCCATCCCGTGATGCACAGAGTGGTTAAATTCTTTGATGCTCAACATACAAGGACACATACTACATACAGAAAAATGCTGAAAGAAGGCATGGAATTTATTCCCCATCCCACTTTTAACTAAGCAAATAAGCAATGGAGCATATATTTCGTTTTATTGATATGCGATGGATATGGTTTTTAATGTTTGCGATTCCAGCCATGGGGCAATATCACACATGGGGTATATGGGTCGGGGCAGGTAATTATTCAGGAGAACTAGAAAGGTTTTCCTTTAACTGGAGACCCGCTTTGGGTTTTGAGTATATGTATCAATGGCACGAGTACTATGCCCTTTCAATAACAACTTTTTACAATGAGATTCATGGTAGTGACGAGAGGGGGCAGACTCAATGGCGACGAGCAAGAAACATTACCTTTTTCAACAGACAGTTCGGTGTAAAAGCTCTTTTTATCGTGCATTTCAAGACATACGACTACCATGCCAGAATGCCTGAAATAATACCGTTTCTAAATGCAGGCATTGGACTTTTTTACACTTCACCATACACTACGGTTGATGGAGAACGAATTTCCTTACGTCCCTACGCTACGGAAGGGCAATACGACCCGGACAGGACGGTCCCTTACCCTTACAGTCCTTTGCAGGGGGCTTTTGTCCTTGGAGGCGGAATCTGGTGGAGATTTATGCAAAGATGGTCAATAAGAATTTCTTTTCAATATCACTGGGCATGGTCCGATTTTCTGGATGATGTTTCAGGGAAATATCCCGACCCAGGTGTCTTCATTAGATATTCAGCCCAGCCGGAAACAGCAATGCAATTGTCCTATCGCTATAATGATACAATTAATCCATTCACTTTATGGGAACGTCAACGTGGGTTTCCCTATGAAAAAGACCGCTTTTATTGGGTTCAAATAGGGCTTTACTACACGCTATACAGAATTGGATGTCCGTTAACTTTCTAACTTTGTTTAGCATATGGTCAAGATAGAAGATATACGGGGAGGACGGTTGCCCACTCACGTGGCTCTGATTATGGACGGTAATGGCAGATGGGCTAAGCAACGTGGACTGTCCAGAACAGAAGGTCACAGGAAAGGGGCTAACAGAGTGCGAGATATAATAGATACATGTTTGGAGTTGCACATTCCTTATGTTTCCTTTTTTGCTTTTTCAACGGAGAACTGGCAGCGTCCACAGGAAGAAGTTAATGTTTTGATGGACCTACTTTCTCAAGCACTTGATAAATATGCTGATGAAGCAATAGAAAAGCAAATAAAACTGATTGTTTTGGGGGACTTCAATAGGCTTCCTGAACATGTGAAAGGCAGATTAGCAAAGGTTCAGGAAAAAACTAAAGATTTTGACCGGCTAAAAGTAATTCTTGCATTAAACTACAGTGGCAGATGGGACATTCTGGAAGGGGCTCGTCGGTTGATTAATCATGTAAGGCAAAATCCAGATTTTGACCCTAATACACTAACAGAAGAAATTTTTAGAAAATTCATGCCTGGCGGAGACATACCCGACCCAGACCTGCTAATCCGAACAAGTGGAGAACTCAGAATCAGCAATTTCTATCTCTGGCAATTGGCTTACACAGAACTGTATTTCACACCCGTTTTCTGGCCAGATTTTGACAAGAATGAGTTTTTAAAGGCAATTGCTGACTGGCAACAGCGAGAACGTAGATTCGGGAAAATAAGCGAACAAATAACAACAAAAGATGGATAAAATACTTACAAGAGTAATAATCGGCTTTATTGTTGTGTGTTTGAATATAACTTATGGACAGACTTCTGTTGATTACAGAATTCCGAAAAAATATATCGTAGCAGGGATTAACATAGAAGGGGCAGATGATGTCTCACCACAACTGGTAAAAGCATTAATAGGCATAAAGGAAAATCAGGAAATTCAAATTCCCGGAGACGAGCTTCGGGACGCTATTAAACGACTATGGGAACATGGGCTTTTCCAGGATGTCTCTGTAGTCATTGATAGTGTTTATGGCAACAGGATATGGCTAACCTTCAAAGTCGTAAAACAACCTTTAATCTCTGGCTTCATCATTGAAGGAGTGTCCAAATCTGATGCAGACGAGGTCTCAGAAATCTTGGAGCAATACAAAGGCAAGTCTTATTCCGAGGCTATTAAGGAGAACATTAAGGCTTCCACGCTCTCATATTTTGAACATAAAGGCTTCCTCCTGGCAAAAGTCAATGTATCTAAGCATTCCTTTGATTCAGTCCGCAACCAAATAAAGCTTAAAATAGCCATAGACAAAGGATACAAAAGCAGAATAGACAGGGTATTGTTTTACGGCAACAAACATTTTTCTGACTATAGACTTAAAGCCAAAATGAAAAATACAAAGGAACACTTTAGAATTTGGATTTTCAGACGACCTTCCCCAAAAGAATTATTCTGTGGTAATCCATACGAATGCGAAGAGATGCAACTTGAACCTACCAACCTGCTCATCAACACATATAAGTATCTCAGACGTCGTATTAACCCTAACATTTTTGCATCAAGCCAGTTCAATGATGAAGATTTTGAACAGGACAAATGGACCTTGCTTAAATTCTATCACTCAAAGGGATTTAGGAACGCAAGAATTTTGAGGGACTCCGTTGAATTCACATACGATGGAGATGTGATTATTAAAATCTGGATATCTGAAGGCAATAAATACTACTTCAGAAATATAACTTTCGTTGGAAATACGCTATATCCTGATTCGGTTCTCGCTCAACGACTGAGCATAAAAAAAGGCGACGTATATAACAGAGAACTCTTGGAGCAAAAATTATATGCTGACCCGGCGGGATTTGACGTGGCTTCCCTATACATGAACAACGGCTATCTGTTTTTCAGTGCCACACCAGTGGAAGTGGCTATAGAAAACGACTCCGTAGATGTTGAAATCAGAATATACGAAGGTCCTAAGGCATACATTGACCGGGTCACCATTTCCGGAAATACCAAGACACACGACCACGTAATAAGAAGAGAATTATATACGGACCCAGGCGAAATATTTTCAAGGGACGACGTGGTCAGGTCCCAACGCCAACTAGCAGCACTTGGATACTTTGACCCTGAAAATATGCAAATAAATCCCAAGCCCGACCCACAAAAAGGGAAGGTTGACATAGATTATACTGTTTCAGAGCGACCCAGTGACCAAGTGGAGTTAAGTGCAGGGTTCGGAGGCGGAATGGTCATAGGTAGCTTAGGATTTATACTCAATAATTTTTCTTTACGAGAACTGTTACGAGGGGAAGGCTGGGACCCCATCCCTTCGGGCGACGGGCAACGACTGACAATAAGGGCACAATCCAACTACACTTACTACCGTTCACTAACTTTCTCATTTACGGAACCGTGGTTCGGCGGCAAAAAGCCACATTCCTTCACAGTGGCTGCCTATGTTAACCAGATAACCAATGGGAAGAAACCTGACGAGGCAGGCTTCTCAGAACAGCTAACCTGGGGGAGCACCCTCAGCTGGGGATTCCGTCTCAACTGGCCAGACAATTATTTCTCTTTGTTTACGTCTCTTGAATATCAAAAAATAAAACTCACGAACTCAAACTTTTTCGGCTTTTTTACAGATGGGTCCACAAACAACCTTTTCACAGAATTCAAACTAGTCAGGAATTCCGTTGACCAGCCTTTGTATCCACGCCAGGGGTCCCAATTCACACTAACTGCCAGATTCACACCACCCTACTCTCTTCTGTTTCAATCCGGACAGTTCAATGACCCACTAGCAACTTCCATCCAAGACAAATTCAAATGGCTGGAGTATTATAAACTCAAGTTTGACGCAGAGTGGTATCTACCTGTGTCCAAGAACAGAAAACTTGTTCTCAAAAGTCGCTACAGCATTGGATACCTAGGCTTCTACAATAACGTATTCAAAGACATGCCTTTTGAACGCTTTGAATTGGGCGGAGATGGACTGTCCAACTTCGCTTATTACGGAAAAGAAATTGTCTCTCTGAGGGGCTATGACCCATTTGTCCTGTTCGGAACTGCTTTCCATAAGGTCTCTTTTGAGCTGAGGTATCCCGTTACACTAAGTCCAATGTCAACCATCTATGTCCTTGCTTTCTTGGATGGCGGCATGGCATGGACAGACGCAGCAAACATAAACTTGCTTGATTTCAAGCGGTCAGCAGGAATTGGCGTCAGGTTCCTGCTTCCAATGGTTGGATTAATGGGATTTGATTTTGGCATAGGATTTGATAAAGGATTATTACCCCCAGAACGATGGGGAGACTACTTCAAGGCACCCTACACACGAGTGAACGTCGTTCTGGGATTTGAACCTTACTAAACCCTTAAAAATTTAGAGCCATGCGAAAGACAATAATGAAACTAATGGGGCTTGCTTTTGGAATGATTGCCTTGTTCACCAGCACAAATGTTTTCGCTCAAAAAGTTGCTGTAATTGATTCCAGAAAGATTCTTGAAAGCATGCCTGAATACAAAGAGGTTCAGAAGAAACTGGATAGCATAGCAACAGTTTGGAGAAAAGAAATAGACAGTCTCTACAGGGTCATTGACCAGAAATGGAGGCAATACAGGGACGAACGACACCTTCTCACAGAACAAATGAGACAACAGAAAGAACAGGAAATCATTGAACTTGAAAAAATGGTAAGAAGAAAACAGAGAGAATATTTCGGTCCTGATGGTCAGTTCGCAAAGAAACAACGAGAACTAATGGAACCAATTAACGAAAAGGTCTATAATGCCGTTCGGACAGTTGCTCGCAGACTCAGATATGGCATCGTCTTAGACAAAGCCACCGGTCCAACAGTCTATTTCGTTGAAAGCAGATATGACATTACAGACGAAGTGATTCAAGAATTGGAAAAATCTAAATCGGGGACTTCTAAATGAGACGAGGAAACATTCTCAAGGAAATAGCCATTGAGAAAATTGTCTATGGAGGCAAAGGCTTAGGCTTCCTTAATGGCAAGGCGATATTGGTCAGCGGGGCAGTGCCCGGCGAAATAGTTGACGTCAAAGTCAAGAAAGTAAAGAAAGACTACACTGAAGGGACGGTCTTCAGATGGGTAGAAAAAGCAGGCTATCGCACCCAAGCGTTCTGCCAACACTTCAGGACCTGTGGCGGATGCCTATGGCAAGACATTCCTTATGAAAAACAACTGGAACTGAAATATGCTATGGTTCTGGATGCTTATCAGCACGTTGGCAAATGGCAAGACCCACCAATCAAGACCACAATCCCTTCGCCGAAAGACAAATACTTCAGGAATAAACTGGAATATAGCATTACACAAGCGAGAGATAAAGTGGTCATCGGATTTCACAAACGAGGGTCTTGGGAGGAAGTGGTTGACATTCAGCAATGCTACCTGCAACCAGACATATCAGACAAAATAAGGAATGCTCTAAGAGAAATCCTTAATAAAGAAGAGATTCCGGGATATAATCCTGTTACTCATGAGGGTTTGGCTCGTTCACTAATTATCAGGTTAACACGCACCGGACAGATAATGGTCATTGTTGTGTTCAAACGGGAACACCACCCTTCCATTGAACCAGTGATGAAATCTCTTAAGTCGGAGTTTCCAGAAATAACTTCGCTTTATTATGCAATTAATCCGAAGTTGAATGACAGTTTAGCGTATGGCGTGGGCTTCAAACTCGTCCACGGAACACCATACATTGAAGAGGAACTGCTTGGACTCAGGTTCCGAATAAGTCCGCAATCCTTCTTCCAAACAAACCTTTATCAAACCGAAACATTATATAAAACAGCGTTATCATTCGCTCACTTACAAGGGTCCGAATTGGTCTATGACCTATATTGTGGCACTGGGACACTGAGCCTGTTGGCTTCCAAACAAGCAAAGAAAGTAGTGGGAATAGAGATTGTGGAACAGGCAATAGAAAAGGCAAGAGAAAATGCCGAGTTAAACAACATATCCAACGCAGTGTTCTACGTCGGCGATGTCAGGAAGAAAATAAATGAAATCATTGAACGGGAAGGCACTCCAGACGTTATAATTACTAATCCAGCACGGGCAGGCATGCATAAAGACGTGGTTAAAACTATCGCTTCTGTGAAACCCAAACGAATAGTGTATGTGAGTTGCAATCCAGTTACGCAAGCCCGAGACATACGTATGCTCGTTGACACGGCTAATTATGAACTGAAGGTTATTCAACCAGTGGACATGTTCCCTCACACACCACATATTGAGACGGTCTCTCTTTTGGAATTAAAATAATTAGACCACGAAGATACTGTGTTAAGTTCCCAAATAAGTATTACTTGACTTACACGCCCCATATATAAGGAAACCATAGACGAGGTGTAGAGTTCACCACAGCAGAGTGTGCAATATTCTTAGATACATATTCCAAGTTGACAAAATAAAAACCATAAAGTTTACTAATGTTCTACATGTTCAACTCTACTTTCCCCATACCCTTAATCTCCTCTGTGCACTTTGTTATCGCCCATTGCCACGAGTAACCCTTGTCT
>JAJRPU010000185.1 GCA_024280615.1 Bacteroidota bacterium
AGAAATTTAAACTCAGGCTTCCAACTAATTTTTATGTTATAAGAACTTTGTAACTTTTCATGAAACTCTTTTATCAAAATATCAATTACTGGACTGTCTGATGGTTTAGCATTTCCCGAAAAGTGCTTTATTGTTTCAGAGATAAGATGGTTTATATACGCCTCTTCTATCGGCAAGGTTTCGTCATGATGAACCAGCTGGATGTCAATGTCCATATAGTTTTTAATAATGGAAAGCCAGTAGGATAGCCACTGTTCGGGCAGTTCGCGAGAAATGGGCAGTTTAACCAACGGTTTTGTAAAATTTTGCATATTATTTAACAAATTTAGCATGTAATAGGTAGCAAGTTTGACAAGGTAACAACTCTTTAACAAGCTAGGCATTTTCCTAACTGATATGAAGGATTTAACTTTGTAAGGAAAATAAATTTTTATGCTGGATATAAAGTGGATACGTGCTCACAAAGATGAAGCGATAGAAAGGCTTGCTAAGAGGGGATTAGCTTCCAATGCAATTATTGAGGAGATTTTGACGCTTGATGAGCAACGTCGGAACCTGCAAACCGAATTGGATGCTTTGCGAAGCAAACTCAATTCCCTTAGCAAAGAGATTGGCAAATTAATGAGGGAAGGCAAGAAGGAAGAGGCAGAAAACATAAAGCAACAAACCACACAGTTGAAATCTCAGATTGAAGCAATTGAGCAAGAGAAGGAAGAAGTTGACAAGCGTATGTATGAATTATTAATAACAACGCCCAACTTTCCGCATCCTGATGTTCCCGCTGGGGAAGATGAATCGGATAATGTTATTGTTGAGCAATGGGGTGAAATGCCTAAGCCCCCTGTGAAGCGACCACATTGGGAAATAGCGTACGAATATGGCTTAATCAATTTCAAGTGGGGCAGTAAGTTGGCAGGCAGTGGGTTTGTTGTGTTCACAGGATGGGGGGCACGTCTTCAAGACGCATTAATTAGATTTTTCCTTGACAATGCTGTTAAGAACGGCTATGTGCAGATTAGCCCACCCCACCTTGTTAATGAGGACACTGGGTTTGGAACTGGACAGTTGCCAGACAAAGATGAACAAATGTATTACATTGAAAAAGACGAATTATATCTAATTCCAACTGCTGAAGTACCTGTAACAAACCTCTTCAGAAACACCGTTGTGAAAGCAGAAGATTTGCCAGTCAGAATGGTTTCCTATACGCCCTGCTACCGGCGGGAAGCAGGCAGTTATGGGCAAATGACACGGGGACTCAATAGAGTTCATCAATTTGATAAAGTTGAAATCGTCCACATTGCCCATCCAAATAATTCTTATGAAGAACTGGAAAGGATGTGTGAATATGTCGGGTCCTTGTTGCAGAAACTTGAAATTCCCTATCGGCGGGTTCTTCTCTGTGGCGGCGACCTTGGTTTTGCTGCCGCTAAGACCTATGACATGGAAGTCTATGCTGCTGGACAGGACAGATGGCTGGAAGCAAGTTCCATATCCAACTTTGAGACTTTCCAGAGCCTGAGAATGAATCTCAAAGGAAAAGATGGCAAAAAAACCTTTATTCCATATACGCTAAACGGTAGTGCCTTAGCCCTGCCAAGAATAATCGCTGCAATGATTGAGAACAACGTTACGGCAGAGGGCATCAGAGTTCCTAAAGCATTGGCTGAATACCTCGGCACGGACATTATTCCTAAGGGTGAACCACTGCCTATCTGGGGACAGGATTAATTCAGTTTTTAATCACAGTGTGCACAGAGTTCAAGCACAGTGTGCACAGAGTAATATCTTGAGTCAAATAAGATAAAAACTCTGTGGCACTCCCTTTTCACTCCGTGTAACTCTGTGAGATATTTTATAAACCACAGTGTTGCGCAGAGTTCAGCACAGTGTGCACAGAGTATTGGAAATAACCATAAATTTAATAACAACTCTGTGTAATTCTAAGACCTACAAGAAAACAAAAAAGGGCTGAGCCCCATTGGTGGGAACCCAGCCCGTTACGCCTGTGCTTTCGGCTACTTCAATAGTCTGCTTACCTAAGTAGTTTATACACAATAGTTCCTGCACTCTTGCCCTTCACTACTATAAGATAGGTTCCTCTGGGCAATGACTTCAGGAACAAGGTTGCATCTTTGTCGTTAACAACACGGCGTTCAATCAGGTGGCCTGCAATATCACGAACCTCTACCCATTCAATAATATCCCTACCCGTTACTATCTGAGCAATTGCTTCTGTCTGATGATATCTTAGTTGATAGCCATAAGTAAGGGCTGTCTGGACTCCAGTGATAATTTCAATTACCTTATATGCTGTGTCTGCACATCCATATTGGTTCGTTACAATAACCCAAAGGGTATCTTTACCTGGATTTGAGGAAGTATAAGTGATTGCAGCCGTTGTGTCGCCTGTGTTCCATTGATATGTGTAACCAGTTCCTGTTGGGGATGCATTATAACCATTTGGCACACCAGCATCAATAATATCAGGACCTGTAATAGATGCCTGCGGTGATGGATATACCGTTACATTAACAGTGTCTTCAATGGAACAGTAAGGTGGTGCGGTGTTAGTAACAACTACAATGTAGGTGCCAGAGGAACTAACACTAATTGATGAAGTTGTTTCACCTGTGTTCCAAGAGTATGTATATGTGTAGGTTTGGTCAGTGGCAGTAGCGTCCAACACTATAGGCGTAAACTTATCACAGAGAGATGTATCAGAAGGCAAGGTAGTTTGAGGTAGAGGTGTAACATTAATCACAAACGTATCTATATCATGACAAGAAGTTGATGCAGTAACGTGATAATAAATTGTATCGCTTTGAGTAGCAATGATATAAGCATAACCTGGCATTGGAGTTTGAACAGCAGGAACCCACCACACAGTATCAACAAGGGTATGAAACTTAATCATATCTAAAGCCAATAAATCAAATCCAGAACCAGAATTACCAAGCTGGGCTATCTTAAACATGACCCCTGGGACACGTGCAGCACTTGGAATTTCAGCATAATGATACGTAAATGCACCCAACGATGATATTGGCACAACATATATATCGTTCCATGTAATACCAGAATCTAAACTATATTGAATATGAACCTCTTCCCCTGATTCTGGGACGTTACATGAACTTGTTGAATATGATACATATAGTGATATGGCATGTATTGCTCTTCCGTCCAATGGCTTAGAAACAAACCCGCGCTCCCCAGAACCGTCAAAAACAACATAAGTGTTTCCACTAGGTGCAGTTCCATAACACGGGTCATTAGATGCAAAAGAATCAATACCCAATGTATCTATCCATAAAGTAGAAATAGCACCTTCAAAATCATCATAAAGCTCTCTGTCTACATACTCCCATGTAACAGTATCTCCAGAACACACATCCAATGCACTAACAGTAGCATTTATTATAGAGTCAAAAGCACCCGTAGACAAGGCTAATATCTTCATTATTGTGCTATCATCAGCAGCATTCGGGTCCCCATTGTATACAACATAAATATCTACACTATCAAAGCCGTAGCCTGTCAAATTCAAGGTTACGGGTATAGTATCTTGTTGGCATCCGGACAAGGAGATAGTCTGCGTTTGGGAAGCAGCCAAGTTATACGGAGCTATAGTAAGCTGAATATTAGAATGTGAAGTGTCATCAGTGTTCCTCACAATCACACCAAACGAGAATGTAGTATTACAATCAAATAATAAGCTACCTCTATCAACACCCAATACAGCAATATTACTGTCAACATCCAGATTAAAATATTCAACGGCTTCTAAATCATCGCCACAACAAGAGCCATTATCAGGACTTTGACCTCCATTATTAGCCAATACAACCGTATCACCACAATCAGTTGTAGTAAAAATATTATAAGTTCCACCATTCCATCCATCACCAAAGTCATCCCATGCTTCAAAACGATATGTAGCACCATCTAAAGCA
>JAJRPU010000186.1 GCA_024280615.1 Bacteroidota bacterium
TGAACACATGGGACACTATTAGTCCTGAGGGTTCCTGAACGTAATAGGCACCGCCGAAAAATAGAGGGTCTCGCCAGAACTCAGGCTTTTCGTTTAATATAACTGCATCTGGGAACCACGGCACCCGTTCATCAACGGAAAAATGTTCATCAAGGCTTCTTTGTGTCCATAGCTATTTAACGTGGTGCGGTCTAATCGCTGTTCTGGGCGATTCATTTAGGGCATCAAGGAAATCATTAAATTCTTTGCCTAGTATATTTTGCATTCTTTTCAAAAACTGAGAAGGCAGGGTAATAGCCATAACTACCTTACTTCTTTTCAAAAAGAAACTTTTCTATTATTAATTTAGAATTGCTAACATCTCTGACCAACCATTTGAGCAAAAGGTCTGTTTTCTGTTTGGGAGAGAGTTTCCATGGCAAGTCACTATTATGCAATTGATGAACCAATTTATATAGTGTTATGGCAACGCTAACAGATATGTTATAACTGGTTGTGAACCCATACATTGGGATTTTAATTGTAATGTCTGCTGATTCAAAGGCTTCGTCAGTTAAACCATCTTTTTCTGTGCCAAACAATAGGGCTACAGGCTCTGTTATTTCAAAATCATTTAGTGAGACAGTGGCATAAGGACTTGTAGCAACAATTTTATAACCCTTTTCTTTAAGTTGCTTTGCAATGAAAGAAGGTCTTTCATTAATGTGTCGGTGTATGTCCACCCATTGTTCTGCCCCGAGCGTTACGCCCCGCGACACTTCAAATCTGTTCCTATTTTCAATAGTGTGGATTGTCTGGATTCCCAAGCAATCGCATGTTCGGACCGTGGCACTGGCATTATGCGGTTGATATATATCTTCCAGAACAAGAGTGATAAAATATGTTCGCCAATTAAGTACTTCAAGCATCCTGTTAAATCTCTCTTCCGTAACAAACTGCTTTAAATGGTCTATAAGCAACTGTTTCTCTTTTAACGATAAAGATTTCAACGTTTCAAATGTGTCCATTGTAATTTTTTTATGTCAAAACTATTACACTGTTGATAATCTCTGCTTTTTATGCAGGTGTATTACGGGCGTTGTTTGGAGACATAATTATTAGTGAGTAAAAACGTAGTGTATAATGTTTGCCCCCATTTTGAGTGCTTGTTCTCTGAGGTGTGGTGGGTCGTTGTGCACAAGAGGGTCCTCCCAACCGTCTCCAATGTCTGATTCGTAGACGTATAGAATCATGAGTCTATTACCGTCAAAGATTCCTAGTGCTTCCGGTGGTTTGCCTGAATGTTTGTGTATCTTAGGCAGTCCGTTTGGGAATTTGAAAGGTTCGTTGAAGATGGGGTGTGTGATGGGAACAGGTTGCAATTCTCTGTCTGGAAATAATTTTTTCAGTTCGGGTCTGATGTATGGGTCCATACCGTAACTATCGTTGATAAGCAGGAACCCGCCTCCTAAGAGATATTTTCTAAGGTTAGCAATGTCAGATTCAGTAAAGAAAACGCGTCCGTGTCCTGTCATGTAGAGCAGTGGGTAATAGAAAATTTCTGGGCTTGAAGGGTCAACAATGTCTTCTTGTGGATAGATGTTTGTTTTGATTGTTTCATTACAGAATTTTATGAGGTTTGGCAGGGCAGTGGGACTTACATACCAGTCGCCGCCCCCTCCGTATTTCAGGCGAGCTATCCGGACAGTGGGTTCCTGTACCGAAAGAAACAAAATAACCATTAAGGGAATAAATATCCGTATCATTTGCGTTATTGTTAATAACAAAATTAGGCATTTTAAGATGCTGTCAAAGTTACTTATTGGGCTTATTAAGCTTTACAAACGCTTTGTCTCGCCTATATTGCCTCCATCTTGTAGGTTCCATCCATCATGCTCCACGTATGGACTGGAAGCTATCCAGAGGCACGGTGCTATCAAGGGACTTTGGTTGACCATACACAGAATTGTTAGGTGCAATCCGTTTAATGAGGGTGGTTATGACCCTGTTCCTCGTAAATTTGTATTTCTAAAACCACATAAACAAGCACAGTATGAATTGGCTCAAATGGTTCAGGAAAAAGGCGAAGGTAATGAACAGAAGGGTTAGTGTTGCTGTTGTAACGGTTCTCTTGTCGGCTTTCTCGTTCCTTGCCCTTACAGAGGATGAAGTTCAAGAAACCTATTTCCAAATAGTTAAGTGGATAGAGATTTACACTGCCTCTGTGAAAGAACTCACTACATATTATGTTGACCCAGTTTCACCTGAAAAGCTTGTTAAGAACGCCATTGAAGGAATGACAGAAATTCTAGACCCTTATACTGAGTTTATACCGGAAGAAAAGATAGATGAGCTAAGGATGCAAAGCACCGGTAAGTATGGGGGCATTGGTGCTGTGGTAAGTAAACGTGATTCCCTCGTTATGATCGCTGACCCATATATTGGATTTCCGGCATATAAGGCTGGGCTTAGACCCGGGGATTATATTTTAAAAATTAATGGCAGGAGTGTTGTTGGCTGGAAGTTGGAAGACGTTACTGACTTGTTGCGAGGCACTCCCGGAAGCAAAGTTACCGTAACTGTTTACAGACCGTTTGTGAATGATACTTTTGATGTTGTCATAACTAGAGCAGAAATAAAAATTGACCCTATCACTTATGCTAATGTCCTCTTTAGGGACAGTTCAATTTATTACATTAAACTTAGAAGCTTTACACAGGGACTGGGCAGGGAACTGAGACAAACACTGAGGAAAGCTTTAGATGAACACAAACCAAGAGGAATAATACTTGATTTGAGGGGTAATCCCGGTGGACTGCTTAATGAGGCAATTTTGGTTGCCAATGTGTTTATCCCGCAAGGAAAGATTATAGTTACTACCAAGGGACGAATTTCTGAATGGGAACGTGTGTATAGGGCTCCGCTTTCTGCAGTGGACACCTCCACTCCGTTGGTTGTCCTTGTCAATGGGAGTTCCGCTTCGGCTTCTGAGATAGTTGCTGGTGCTATTCAGGATTGGGACAGAGGGGTTGTCATTGGTGAAACAACTTTTGGTAAGGGGCTGGTGCAAACAACAAGAAACTTGCCTTATAATGCTAAATTAAAACTAACAATAGCAAAATATTACACTCCCAGTGGAAGGTCCATTCAAGCACTTATATACACACATAAGGACACTGGAAAGAAAGCGATTGAAGTCCCCGATTCGTTGAGGGAAGAGTTCAAAACAGATGCAGGCAGATCGGTGTATTCAGGAAATGGTATTGAACCGGATGTGAAGGTTGAACCTCCTGAAATGCCTCATGTTTTGCGGGCTTTGATTAGAGAAAATATGATATTTGACTTTGCTACCAAGTTCTACCACGAACATGACACTATTCCGCCCTCAACAGAATTTGCAATTTCTGATAAATTGTATGAAGAGTTTGTGCAGTTTGTTATGGAGAGAGAATTTAAGTATGAAACTCCTTCAGATAAGAAATTAAAGCAATTGAAGAAACAACTGGCAAAGGACAAGTTTTGGAATGAAGAGGCAGAGAAGCATATCTCACAGCTAAAAGAGTTTCTTGAAAAAGAGAAGAGACAGGACATATACGATGAAGCAGACTTAATTAAATGGCAATTGGAACAGGAAATAATGAGGCGATACTACGGACAAAAAGGCTCTATTGAGGCATTCCTTGAACGAGACATATACCTTGACAGTGCCCTTGTGATACTTAAGGATAAAGAACGATACGAAAAAATTCTTTCTCCGTAAAAATCGGCTTTGAACAATGGACGTGCTTGAGGTGCTAACCCTGATAGGTGGCGGCTTAATTGGGGGTATTACTGCTGGATTGCTGGGTTTGGGCGGAGGTCCATTCTACATATATTCCCTTATGACTGTGATGGATGACGTTCCCCAACACAGGCTATCTGTTGTGCTTACTGCTCATAGCCTTGCAATCATATTCCTGACAAGCCTCTGGACCATCTTTAATAGGTTTAGGAATAAAACCATTTCCTGGGGGCTTCTTAAAATGCTTCTCATTCCCTCGTTTATTGCTTCTTTGCTTGTCAGAACGGCAATGCACATTTTTGGTCTTAGCCCGGGCATATTTTTGACGGTGTTTAGTGTTATTGTGGTTGTTGGGTCCATAGCGGTACTCTTTAAAAAAGAAGCAAATAGTTCTCAATTTATAGCGGACGGTGATTTGAAGAGGGGCATGCTAACGTGGATGGCTTTTGTTTCAGGGGCATTGGCTGCCCTGGCTGGTGTTGGCGGCGGACTAATAATCATTCCATTGCTTGTGTGGTTTATGAAGATGCCATTTAAGCAAACGGCAATTATTTCAATTGGTGTTACGCTTGGCGTGGCTATAGCCAGTGTGCTTGTCATTGGCGTTGAATGCATTATGACTGGTTGCGGCGAGTTTATGCCTCTGAGTATTGTTCTAATTTTGCTTGGTGTTTTTCCGGGTGTATGGCTTGGAATCCTGCTTCATAAAATTCTTCCTGTCAAATTTGTTAAGATGGCTTATTTTGCCATAATTGTTCTGTTGATAATTAGGATGGCTCAACGAATGGGTGTTCTGGAACTCATAACTTGATAATAATTGTTGCTTAACTTTGTAGAACAAAAAACGGAAGAAGCAATATGCCAGTAAGGATTAGATTGCAGAGGCACGGAAGACGGAAAAGACCATTCTACTGGATTGTGGTTGCTAATTCACGGGCTCCACGAGATGGTCGCTTTATTGAGAAATTGGGTGTTTATGACCCAAATACGGAAATACCTATCATAGAGATAGACCATGAAAAAGCAATTGAGTGGTTGAAAAAAGGTGCTCAACCCTCAGAAGCCGCTGAACACATTATGCGACGGGCTGGTGTGTACCATCTAATGTTCCTGCTCAGGGGCGTCGAGAAAGGCGTGCATACAAGGGAAGAAGCCTATAGGAAATTCAGTGAATGGCTTAAAACCCAGAAGAAGTTTAGACCTTTGGTTGTTGAGAAAGAACAATATGTACCCGAGAAAGTTGAGCCTGTCGTGGTGACAGAAGAAGCAGAGACACAAGAGGCATCAGAGGAAGCAGAAGATGCTCAACAAGATGATCAAGTTCAAGGCACACAAACAGATGAAAAACAAGGTTAAACTGGTAACCTAATTTAATTGTAAAAAGTGATGCCAGATTAGTAATATGAAGTACTTATATTATGGACAGCAGCAAAAAAAGCTATTTGATGTAAATACACGTGAAAATTTATACTGGGAGTTAATTAATGGTAATTATTCTTTTTCTGAAGCATTACAAATATTGGATAAAATCGATTGGGATTTTAAGGGTTTCACAACTCAATATTTGACTCATAAGTTCCATTCGTATCCTGCAAGATTCATTCCACAAATTCCTTTAACATTCATAAAACTATTTACAAAAGAAGGTGAAACTGTCCTTGACCCTATGTGTGGATGTGGAACTACTTTAGTAGAAGCTTTCTTAAATAATAGAAATTCAATCGGCAATGATTTTAATCCCCTGGCTACTTTGATAAGTAAAGTTAAAGTTACATTGATACCTGATACGGAATTTAAATATTTAAAAGAGAAACTACGAAAAATGAAAAGATATTTAGACCTTGACTATAAAAGAATTGATAAAAGAATTGAGTCACTACCAAACAGAAAAATAAGCAAAATCTTTAACAGAGTAGTAATATCGAAACTGGAAGTTATCAGAGAAACTCTTCTTGAAATCAAAGAGGAGGGAGGGCATGATGACATTTATGATTTGGGGAGAGTTGCTTTATCCTCCACTATATGGTCATTAGTAGAAAACGGCGGAGGACTTGATGTAGATGATTTATTCTTAAAGAAAATAAATTCTATGGAAAAAGAACTAAAAAAGATGTCAAAGATTGTGAGAAATCCACCAAAAGTGCGGATTATCACAGGAGATGCAAGAAAACTTGAAGTTAAGAGTAATTCTGTTGATTTAATCGTAACTTCACCCCCTTATGTTAATGCATTAGACTATTATAGAGTTCACATGTATAATATGCTGTGGTTGGGTATGGATTTTGATCTATTCATAAAACATGAAATTGGTGCTCATTCTCATTTTATTTATAATCGTTTTAGATTACTTTCCGAATATCTGGGTGATATGCTTAGAGCGATGATAGAAATGAATCGTGTGCTTAAAAAGGGCAAGTTATGTGTAATCGTTGTCGGTAATTCAAGTTTAGAATATGAATTAATAGAAAGTCATAAATTCTTTGCTGAAATGTCAAAGTTTATAGGATTTAAACCAATAAAGACCTATTTCAGAAATATAGATAAGACACGAAAATATACTAGTGCAGATATTGGAAAAATTGATGATGAATACATTTTAATTCTACAAAAAGTAGCCGATTCTGATGCAACCGCAGAGGATGATAACTTTATAGCAGATATAGTAACTCAACAAATGATAAAGTTCAAAAAGCAAATAGAAAAAGTTCAGGGAACATCTATCAGAGGTAGAAGACCTACAAAAGAAAGATTACTGAAAAATATAGACAAAATAGAGGAGGCAATTCAACACATCCGTGAAGATATAAAAATAAAGAGGTGAAAAATGAAGGAATTAATAAGTAGGATAATCCATTCCATTTTGACAGGGCAAGATTATAGAACATTCGTTTTAGCTACCATTAACAAAAGATTTATTGACAAAGTAGAAGAATTAACAGCGGAAATTTTTGAATATAAGAAAAGAAGAGATAATTGGCTGGAAAAATTATTAGAAGACACTTCCAGAAAGAAAGGGAAAGAAAATAAATTCAAATTGTTATGGTATGGTGGATTAAATGATAAAACTGTAAAAAATATGACTGGTGGGACATCTAAGAAAGAAGTTTGTTTAGAGATTGGAAAGAAAAATTTGGAGTCATTCAGATTGTTATTATCTGAAATAGAGAAGGAAAGCCCATACAAAATTAAAATAATAA